>JABJEE010000219.1 GCA_018665005.1 Flavobacteriales bacterium | reverse complement strand
CTCTTTGAGGTGAGTAAGTCCTTTTGTTAAAAAAACCATCAACGTGAAGAAGATGGTTTTTTTGTCGGGGTGGCAGGATTCGAACCTGCGACCTCCTGCTCCCAAAGCAGGCGCGATGACCGGGCTACGCTACACCCCGATTAATAAGTCATCAATTTTCCCATAAAATATGGAAAGTGCGTGCAAAAGTAATCATTTTTCTTGCTTCTGCAACAACTTGCGGAGAGACGGGGATTCGAACCCCGGGTACCCGGTTAGGGTACGCTTGTTTAGCAAACAAGTCCTTTCGGCCTCTCAGGCACCTCTCCAATGTTCAATGAACGGAGGGCAAAAGTAAGGATTCTTTTGCTTAGAATAAAAAAAAAATGAATTTTTTTAGTGGTAGGTGTATTTACCCTTTTCACCATCGATGGTGACCTTTGCTTTATCGGCAGATTCAACCCGTCCAATTATCTTTGCTTCTACTCCAAAACGTTCCGAAATCGCAATAATTTCTTGTGCATATTGTTCTGGTAGATAGAGCTCCATGCGATGACCCATATTAAAGACCTTGTACATTTCTTGCCAATCCGTTTTTGATTCTTTTTGAATCATGTCAAAAAGAGGTGGTATAGGGAACAAATGATCCTTGATAATATGTAGGTTCTTTACAAAATGTAGAATTTTTGTTTGAGCTCCTCCTGAGCAATGGACCATTCCATTGACTTTTCCTTTACAATCTTCTAGAATCGCTTTAATGATTGGCGCATAAGTTCGTGTCGGTGAAAGCACTAGTTTACCGGCATCAATGGGACAATTGTCAATAATATCCGTCAATGTTTTAGAGCCGCTGTATACCAAATCTTCTGGCACCTGAGGGTCAAAACTTTCCGGAAATTCTTTGGCTAATGATTTGCTAAAAACATCGTGTCGCGCACTCGTTAAACCATTACTTCCCATACCTCCATTGTATGCTTTCTCGTAAGTGGCTTGTCCGTATGAAGACAAACCTACGATGACGTCTCCAGGTTTAATATTGTCATTAGAAATCACATCACTTCTTTTCATTCGTGCAATCACTGTAGAATCAACAATTATGGTTCGGACCAAATCTCCAACATCTGCAGTTTCTCCACCGGTCGAATGAATTTCTATTCCATGACCACGAAGATCCTCGAGTAGCTCCTCTGTGCCATTAATGATTTGTGATAGCACCTCTCCAGTGATTAGGTTTTTATTTCTTCCAATCGTAGATGACAGCAATATTGGACCTGTTGCACCCACACAAAGCAAATCATCTAAGTTCATGATTAGGGCATCTTGTGCAATACCTTTCCAAACACTTACATCGCCAGTTTTTTTCCAATACATGTAGGCAAGCGAAGATTTTGTACCTGCTCCATCTGCATGCATAATACAGCAATAGTCTTTGTCTCCCGTTAAATAGTCTGGAACAATTTTACAAAATGCTTGAGGGAATAATCCCTTGTCTACTTTTTTTATGGCGTTGTGAACGTCTTCTTTTCCTGCGGAAACTCCTCTTGATTGGTATCGATTATCTGACATATTTCGGCTTCTGACGACAAAGTTAGAAAATTGAATGGTCTTACTGCTTTTGAGGACTACAAAAGTTACCTTACGGCCTCATAAAGAAGTTGAATATCAGGATCTATCTCAATACTATCTACAAGGGCATTGTACCTCATTTTAAATCTTGTTTGGTGATTATTGATGTACAATGATTCCAATGTATTCGTTCCATCTTTAAAATGAACTTTGATTGGGAGCTTAACTTTGAATAGATCATCAAGTTGGCTGACACTTATCGTCAATACCGTTTCATGAATTTCCGTTTCAATATTTAATTTTGGATGTCCCTTTTTGTAGAGCCACTGATCAAAAAACCATTGTAAATCAGCTCCTGAAACCTCTTCAGCGATAAGCTGAAAATCTCTGGTATCTGCATTGGAAAGCCTGTATTTCTTGTAATAACTTCGAATGGTTTGATGAAAAGACTCATCTCCAATTTCATTTCTGAGCATGTGAAGAACCCATCCTCCTTTTTGATAGCTGTTAGGGTTTAATAAATCCATTAGACTGCTGTAAGCGGTGTCAACAACAGGGGCTTTGTAGCGTTTTTCAAATGAAACGATTCTGTTTCGGTCTTGTTTAAGCTGTTCCTGAAAGGCTTCTTGACCTTTTGTCTGTTCAATATATACATTCGTAAGATAGGTAGCAAATCCCTCACTTAACCATAGGTGACACCAATCTTTCTCCGTAGCAGAATTTCCAAACCATTGATGGACAATTTCATGGGCGATTAAATTCTCGGATGACTGTTGTCCAGAGAGGGCATCTTCGTCATAGAAAATACAGCCGGCATTTTCCATGCCCCCAAAGCGTGTTGTGGATTGAACATTGTCAAGTTTATCGTATTCGTAGGGCGCAATATAGTTGATGTAAAATTCTAGTATTGAAGGAGCCAATGACAGATCATAAAATGCATCTTTGTGATTTTTTGGATAGGCACAGCTTCTCACAGGAGTCCCCTCAATCAGACCCAATTCTTCATATAATAAATCAGCAACCCCAATCACCATAACCTTGGTAGGCAATAAGACATTTGAGATGTAATGGTGGGTTCTGATGTTCTTTTGCTTTTTTACGGAAAGGAGCTTTCCGTTGGCGACTACCTCGTAATTTTTAGGTGCATGAACCAAATATTCCACTGTTGCTTTATCCGATAGGTGGTCATTACAAGCAAACCAGTTCTGTGCCCTTGTAGGCCAATTGTCTCCAAAAAATGTCCTGCTTTTGTATTTGTTTTCACCAATGATTAACCCATCCTTTGGAACTCCTGAAAAGGAAATTTTTAAGGTTTGCGTTTTTGGTTTTTGGATGTCTGAATCAATATAAATACTGTCGTTTTCATGTCTAAAAATAGGGGTTTTACCATTTAATTTTAAGGCATCAATATGCATTCCTTTTTTAGACTCATCTCGTGATGCCAAATTGAAAACAATTGGTTGGTTAGAATCTAGATGAACGAATTTGATTTCTTCATCAACCTTAATTTGGTCAGATTCATCCGATAAATCAATTTCAATTTTATAGTGAGCTACATCAATTTGTGGAATTTGAGAAAAGCCAATAAATGTGCTTAGGAAAAAAAGTAAATGTAAAAGACCTTGAGGTTTCATACACTAAAGTTACTTGAATCCTCGTTTCTTTTTGATGTTTTCGTAAGCTTCTTGAATTTTCATGAATTTTTCCTGAGCTCCTTTTTGGTATTCTTCACCCATGGAAGCCACCTTGTCTGGATGATGGGCAATGGCCATTTTACGGTATGCCTTTTTGATTTGGTCATCTGTCGCAGATGCATCAACGCCCAGTATTTTGTAATCGGAATTAACATCCCGATAAAACATATTCTTTAAGCTTTCAAAGTCAGTCTGTGAAACACCTAGTTTTTGAGCAATGTTTTGAATAACATTCATTTCACTTTCAGCTACGTCTCCATCGGCTTTGGCAATACCAAACATGTAGTGTACGAGCTGAACACGAACTTCAGCAGGCATCCTGCTGCGGATGTCATTACAGATTTTGTCTAAGGGGATGTCTTTTGTGTCTAAAAACTGTTTTAGAACTTTTAAATGTTGGCTTGTGAATTGAT
>JABJEE010000218.1 GCA_018665005.1 Flavobacteriales bacterium | reverse complement strand
TTACAGTATTCCATGTTCCTGTTATTCCTTCGTTGGATGTGGTTGGAAGAGTTACAACTGTCGGGCTATTTTCGCAAAAAGGACCCAATTGATCAAATGTGGGTGTAACCAATGGGTCAACATTTATAGTTACATCATCTGTTGCAACGCAACCGTTACCATAATCCAAAGTGACCGTATAAGTATTTGTGCCGACTGGAGGAAAAATTGTATCAGAAGGCTCTACTGAGCCTGTTGACCATGAAATATCTCCCAAATAATAAATATCAAAAGTTAAACTTCCCGAATTGTCATTGTACCAATTTGGATTGTTTTCAGAAAAGGAAAATGTCTGCGATGAACCTCCTCCAAAGAAAAAGTTATAGCTGTGATTTGCATTATATCCATACGGGGTTGTTGATTGAGTTACGGGGTTTTGACCATTCCACTTCCAAATATATGAGGATATAGGGGTAATGTTATTACATCCTTGATACATTATGTAAGCGGGGTCTCTTAATTCACATGCCCCATTACCTGACCATGTACCACTTACAACTGCATAATAGTTCCCAGGAAGATTCGTGTTAACGGTAGAATAGGTAAATGCTGAACCAAATGTCATTGTAAATTGCTCGACCAAAAGGCCTCCAGATAACGTGTCAATAAAAAGAACGGTTGAGTCTCCTTCACATAGAGTTGAGTCTAATGCTGCGGCTATCACAAATGGGGCGTCAGTAATAACAATGTCCATTGTCGTATTTGAAACACAAAGGCCTGGATCGGGCGTGAATGTATACATCGACGTGCCTGAAGTAGAATTGTCAACTACTGATGGTGACCAGCTTCCTGTATATCCCTCAATCGAACTTGTTAATAAGGGATCAACTGCTCCTGTTTGACAATAAGGTCCTAAAGGATCAAAAGTCGGGGTTAACTGAGTATCTACTACTGTGGTTGCAGAAAGGTTTATTGCAGAATTACAAGTCCCTTCTGAAATGTTTGTGAGCGTAATCGTTGTACTTGCTGTTACTCCTGAAATGGTAACTGTTGCTGAGCCTCCAGTTAAAGTAACTGTATTTGGTCCAGAACCCGTATCGTATGTAACAATAGCATCTATGAGACCTGTGATTGTGAAAACAGCATCGTCTCCTTCACAAATTGGTCCATTTGCGCTTACAGATGGGTCTGGTATAGATGCCCCTCCAATAATAATAAGCTGGGAAACTACGGTTTCGTTTCCACAGTCATCCATTACACTGTAGGTTCGAGTAATTGTCTCTGGGCAAGCGTTTCCATCTGAAATATCTGAAACAAATGTAACGATGGGATTAGATGTACAGTTATCAGCCTCATCAATAACTAAATTTATATCCGGTGCGGGGGCTGGTGCAAGCGCTATCGTTATATTAGATGGATTTGAAGCTGTTGGAGGAATGTTGTCATTTACGTGAAAGGTATAGGTCCAGTCTGAAGTAGCTCCTGTGCAATCCATATAGGTGAAAGTGTATACCTTGTCGCCGACACATGCAGGTGTGGCGTTTTCAGACATGGTTGGAGATATCGCGGCTCCACAATTATCATTAATGGTGGGGGGTACAGGAAGATATATATCCTGATCACAAGATACTGAAGAACTCTCGTTTGGAGGAAGCACCATATTAGGTGAACAACATGTGTAATTTTCTATTAAAGGATATGAGCAAGAAACGGCCGTTGCTGTTTGTTGTTCAAATACAGCAGAAACATTAGTGATAAGGTTGCTCATCGTCCATTGACCTGCGCCAAGAGATCCGCAATTTCCCCCGGGAATGAACGTTGTAAATATTTGAGGGGTGCCATACCAGAAGTTATTTGGTAAAACATAAACTTCTATAATACTGCTTTGATTGTATGTAACCCCAAAAGCATTAAGGTCTCCTTCATTAAATGAATAAGAAAAACTTGTATTGGTAAGCGGACCTTCAAATAAAACTTGAACACCATCTATATAAACATCTACATAATATGGCTCAGGCGAAGCTGAGCAATTTGGACAACAATATCCATTGCCTGTTATATCGACGACTATTGATTGTGCATTGCCTCCAATTCCGTTAGCAGATACTACAGCATATCCCGCATTATTTGTTCCTGCATAGGCGTCTTGAGCCGTGAAAGAAGTCGTGTTAAGGGTGGTGTCATATGTTATTGGTGTTAATGGCCCGGCCGTTTGGCAACAGTTTGGTCCTGCAACAAAACCAAGATAGTCAATTGTAAAGTTTTCTGATCCACTTGAACAATACGGAGCAATTGTAGACGGGTCGGGAGAAATAGAAAATAATGTTCCAATATCTAATAAATCACAGTCATTATTCGCAGAAACATCCCAAGAGCAGTTTGCTGCATCCCAGGAAATAGATACAACTTCTGAACTTTGGGTTGGTACTTGGGGGTATACTGTTACTGTATGAGTACCGTTAGAAACTATTGCACCAGTAGCATCACAAATGATCTCCCAAGGTAAATCTACATTTATTGGAGTACAAAAATTATTATTTTCAAGGGTGAGCTCAACATTAAAGTCTTGGCAGTTTCCCATGGTTGTACTTACAATACCTGAAGGAGTTGTAATATTTATTGTTGCAGAAGAAATATCTATTCCTGCTGTAAAATATTGATTCGATTGAGAACCAAAATCCCCATCTATTTCAGCTAAAATAGTTCCTGAAGAACTGGTGGTTTGTATGATTCCTCCCGTTCCATTAAAACCGTCTCCCCAAGAATCATAGACAAGTAAGTTAAATATTGTTCCATGAACCGCGGGGTCTAAAGGGCCAACAACTACATTTATTGCTCCACCATTTATGCCGGGACCTCCCGAAGCTACAGCGGCACCTGTTTGGTTTGAAACAACCTCCCAAGTAATTTCACTGGCAAATGAAGAACCATAATTACCAACAACATTAAACGTAACAAACCCATTACATGCGGTATTTAATACTTCTAAATAGTACTGCTGATTTCCACATGCTTCAATTGCAGAGCTTGCTTGAGTTGCATAATCTGGGCAATTTGCTGTTGGGGGATTAACTATAGTACAATCCGTATTTCCAGATCCTCCAGATTGTGTTAATGATATGTTTTGAACAACATTAGCATAATTGGTAACCAACATAACGTATACCTGTCCTGTAACGGCGCCCAAAATCTGAGGTGTTTCGTTGTTCGTAAAAGAAAAACTACAATCGGCAACATTATTATAAGTACCGCAATTAGCCTCTGCCTCTGTTAAAGAATTAAAAGGGCCCCAAATGATGTAATCAATATCAGAATTGGCCGAGAGGTTCATTTGCACATCACCAGAGTTCGATATTTCAAGATAATACCAAGTTGGATTTGGCTGAGATATTAAACAATCATAATTGTTTCCCGGGTTTGTTGTGGATGCGTCTGGTAAACCACTTGATGCTGTAAAAGATATACCAACATCGGTACATATGGGTTCTAAATTGTTGCAATCTGTTCCTCCAGATTGAGAAAACACGAGTAGGGCTTGGAAAAAGCCTACGATAAAAACTACTACTTTTTTATTCATCTCCTGAACTAATTATTAATAAGGGCTGTTAATTTTTCTTTTTTCTTAAGGAGAGATTTTTCGATTTTTTTCATGTCTTCAAACCAGCCTTGTTCTTGAGCTGAGGACTTTTCCGCTGGGTTTGAAAGAATATAGTTTCTTTTTGTTTCAATGGCCGAAAGATGCTCATTGATTTGAGAAATTTGCTTTAAAATGTCTTGTTCATCAACGTCCGGTTTGGTCGCTGTATTTACATTTGATTGATTCTTACTTTTTAAAGAGCTCACATTTTGCGCGCTTAGTTTACACGTAAAAAACAATAAAAACACGGTAATGAGGGTGTAGACTTTTTTCATATTCAACTACGAATTATATTTTAACTAATCAAATGACGCGAAAATGGTTTTTCGGTTGCTTAATACCATTAAGATAATCAATACTCAAAAGAATCCATAAACTTTGTGGTAAAATTTCCTTTTACAAAGTTTTCGTCTTCCATAAGCTTTTGATGAAATGGTATTGTTGTCTTAACCCCCTCGATAATATATTCCCCAAGAGCTCTTTTCATTTTTAATATTGCTTCGTCTCTTGTTCGAGCGACAACGATTAATTTAGAAATCATTGAATCATAATTGGGAGGTATCGTGTATCCTGAATAAACGTGTGCATCGATTCTTACACCATGTCCACCTGGACAATGATAATCGGTTATGGTGCCTGGACAAGGTCTAAAATCATGCTCAGGATCTTCAGCGTTTATTCTACACTGAATTGCATGCATAATAGGCAAATAGTTTTTACCCGATATTTTTTCACCCGCAGCTATTTTAATTTGCTCCTTGATAAGGTCGTGATTAATGACTTCCTCTGTTATTGTATGCTCAACCTGTATTCTAGTATTCATTTCCATGAAATAGAAGTCCTTATTTTTATCCACAAGGAATTCAACAGTTCCAACACCTTCGTATTTCACTGCTTTAGCTGCCTTGATCGCTGCTTCACCCATTTTTTCTCTTAAAACAGGAGTCATAAATGGAGAAGGGGTTTCTTCAACTAGTTTTTGGTGTCTTCTTTGTATCGAACAATCCCTCTCAGATAGGTGACAGACATTTCCATGCTGGTCTCCTGCTATTTGGATTTCAATATGACGAGGCTCTTGTATAAACTTCTCCATATATATTCCATCATTTCCAAATGCTGCTGCAGATTCTTGTTTTGCAGAGTCCCATGCGTCTTGGAGTTGGTCCTCTTTCCAAACAATTCTCATTCCTTTACCACCACCACCAGCAGTTGCTTTAAGAATTACTGGATATTTTATTTCTTTAGCCATTATTTTGGCTTCTTTCGTATCTTTTAACAATCCTTTTGAACCGGGTATACAGGGGACGCCTGCTTTAATCATTGTGGACTTAGCCGTTGCTTTATCACCCATTCCCGAAATTTGTTCAGGTAGCGCTCCAATAAATTTAATATTGTGTTCTTCACACACCTTTGAAAATTTTTCGTTTTCTGACAAAAAACCATAGCCTGGATGTATGGCGTCTGCATTGGTGATTTCTGCAGCTGCAATAATACTTGGAATTGAAAGATATGACTTTGCACTAACCGGAGGACCTATACATACTGCTTCATCAGCAAATCTAACAGGTAACGAGTCTTTATCTGCTGTTGAGTATACCGCAACAGTTTGGATTCCCATCTCCTTACAGGTTCTTATAACCCTCAGGGCGATTTCCCCTCGGTTTGCAATTAATATTTTCTTAAACATAAATGTTCTTTTTGATTTCTATGCTGGTTCAACCAAAAATAAAGGCTGGTCGTAATCAACAGGACTAGCGTCATCAACAAGCACTTTAACAATCTTTCCTGAAACCTCTGCCTCAATCTCGTTAAATGTTTTCATTGCCTCTATTATACAAAGCTTATCTCCCACTTTAAAAGAGTCTCCTACGTTCAAAAAGGGCTCTTTCTCTGGTCCTGGAGACCTGTAAAAAGTCCCAATCATTGGAGATTTTACCGTGATCAAGTGATCCTCTTCATTCTTTTCTGCTGTCTTTTTGGCATCAGATTTTGGTGCTTCTACTGGCGCAAGCGGCGCAGCCATAGCTATAGGAGCTGATTGCTGAGGGCTTTGAACAATAATCGGCTGATCCGAAGATGGTTTACTTCCTGAAATGACAACTTTAAAGTCTTCTTTTTCCACTTGTACCTTTCCTACTCCCGTTTTGGATACTAATTTTATTAATTCTTTTATCTCTTCAAAATTCATAACTGATTGTTTTTATAAAGTTTTTTTTACGAATTATATGCCCATTTTAAATATACGCTTCCCCAGGTAAATCCTCCTCCAAAAGCAGCCAATACCACATTGTCTCCTTTTTTAAGCTTCTTTTCCCACTCCCACAAACATAAGGGAATTGTTCCAGATGTTGTGTTTCCGTATTTTTCAATATTGATCATTACTTTTTCTTTTGTTAACCCCATTCTATTTGCAGTTGCATCAATAATCCTGAGATTTGCCTGATGTGGAACGAGCCAATCGATATCTTCACTTTTAAGATTGTTTTTCTCCATTATTTCCGCAGAAACATCGGCCATATTGGTTACGGCAAACTTAAAAACCGTTCTTCCTTCTTGATAAACAAAAGTTTCTGGTGTCCCTATATTTTCTTCAGTTACAGGATGAGCAGAGCCCCCTGCTTTTTGAATTAAAAATTCTTTACCCGCACCGTCGGCTTTTAAAATAGAATCAACTATACCATTTCCTTCATTGTTTGGCTCTAAAAGAACCCCGCCTGCTCCATCTCCAAATATAACACAAGTGTTTCTGTCTTCATAGCTAACTATTGAAGACATGATGTCTCCTCCTATAACAATGACTTTTTTGTATTGACCAGAAGCAATAAATTGTTGCCCCGTAATTAACGTATATATAAACCCTGAGCAAGCAGCGCTAACATCATAACCCCAAGCGTTGGTTGCTCCACTTTTATGGCAAATTACATTAGATGTGCTTGGGAATCGATAGTCTCCGGTTACCGTCCCAACAATTATCATGTCTATTTCAAGAGGAGAAATTCCTCTTTTTTCACAGATTCCTTTCACTACTTCTGCTCCCAAGTCTGAAAGGGTTTCACCATCACTAACGATTCTTCTCTCTTTTATTCCGGTTCTAGAAACAATCCACTCATCATTGGTATCAACCATTTTCTCTAAATCGGAATTGCTTAGAACTTTTTCCGGAACAGCTCCGTGAACTGCAGTTATTGCCGCTGATATATTCATTTTATTTAAATGCTTTTTTTATCTTCTTTGCCAACCCTGAAGAGGCAACCTCATACGAATGTAATAACATATTTTTAATTGCAATGTCATTTGAGATGCCATGACCTATAATTACATTTCCCCGAATACCAAGAATTGGGGTTCCTCCATAATTTTCATAATTAAACCGATCAAAATACTCATCGTTGATCCCTCTTTTTTTAATTAATGAATAAATACCTTCGGCTTGCTTCAAAACAACGTTTCCTGTGTAGCCATCACAAACAATAACATCGGCAATACCGGTAAAAATATCACGACCCTCTAAGTTTCCTATAAAATTGATTTCATCTGAAGATTTTAACAATTCATGCGCGGCAATAGTAAGAAGGTTTCCTTTCGATTCTTCTTCTCCTATATTCAACAAGGCTACTTTTGGTTTTTTCTTACCATAAACGTGTTGGGCGTATATTGAACCTAAAACAGCAAACTGAGAAAGAACATCAGCCTTACAATCAGCATTAGATCCAACATCCAAAAGAACTGTTTTCCCACCAGTTATTGTGGGAAGAGTAGAGGTGATGCATGGCCTTATAACACCGGGTATCGTTGTTGATTTATATATCGAGCCAACAAGCATTGCCCCTGTGTTTCCTGTGCCAGAAAAAACATCTATTTTCCGAGTTGAAAGCCAATTAAGCCCAACAGAAATTGAGCTTTTAGGTTTCCTTAAAATTGCACGAGTTGGGTTATCTTTAAACGTAATTTGTTCGGGTGCGTGAACTACTTGTACGCGTTCTTGATCGACATCAATAAATGATGGGTGCTCTAACACCTCTTCTTTGTTGCCAAACAAATAAAAGGTACAGGAAGGCAATTCTTTCATTGCTAATTTTAGCCCCTCAAGGTTTACCTTTGGGGCAAAATCTCCTCCAGAAACGTCAAGACCAATTCTCATCAGAGAAAAAATCTTAAGCTTCTACTTCTTTTTCAGCAATGACTTTACCTTTATAGTAAAGCTTTCCTTCGTGCCAATGAGCATGATGGAAAAGGTGTGGTTGTCCTGTAGTTGGACAAGTGGCAACATTGCTAGCTGTCGCTTTTACATGAGTCCTTCTTTTATCTCTTCTCGTTTTCGAGATTTTTCTTTTAGGATGCGCCATAATTATATAATATTAATTCAACTTATTTAATTTTTCCCACCTTGGGTCAATATCTTCATTTTTTTCCTTTGACTGGTATTTTTTTAATAACTCTACCATTTCAGTATTACACTCCCCCTTTTTATGCTTGGGGCTGGTTGGTAATGCCACTGTAATAAGTTCATAAATTTGCTGAGCGACATTAATTTTATATTCGTCTGGGGATAAAACAAAAAGGTTTTCGTCTTCTTCTGTTTCTGTTCCAAACTTGTAATAGTTTGTCATTGTGTCGTTTAAGTCTATGTTCGCATGTTCATTACACCTAGAACAAACTACCTCTACGTTTCCATGAACAATAAAGTTCGAAATCATAATGGTTTCTTTTTTATCTAACTCCACCTCAGCAATCAAATTCCCTCCTTCTATAATAGAAAACGGGAAATCATCAAAGAACGTTTTACCCACTTCAAATTTAAAATGATGTTTGCCTTGTTTTAAACCAACAAAAGGTATGTCAAAGCTTTTATTCATTACCTAATTTTAAAAAGAGTGGGCAAAGTTATTAATTTTTTTTCAAACCCTTATGCTTTGTTGCCTCTTTCTGCTTTTCCTTAGGTTTTTGAACCTCTAAACTATTGCGTAGGTTTTCTTTGTGCGAAACTCTAGAGTTATATATATCTATCGCTAGATATATCGCGTTTCTCATTGAGGTTTCTGAGGCTATTCCTTTTCCAGCGATATCAAATGCTGTTCCATGATCTGGTGAGGTTCGAACGATTGGCAAGCCAGATGTGTAATTTACCCCCTCGTCAAACGAAAGGGCTTTAAAAGCAGTTAATCCTTGGTCGTGATACATAGATAGTATTCCATCAAAGTCTCTTCTCGATTCAGAGCCAAAAAATCCGTCTGACGGAAATGGTCCAAACGCCAATATACCTTCTTCATTCAACTCTTTTATCGCTGGAAGAATAATGTCTTTTTCTTCACTTCCCATTTTTCCGTCTTCTCCAGAGTGAGGGTTTAGGGATAGTATCGCAATCTTTGGCTTTCGAATTCCAAAGTCTTTATTTAAGCTTTGATTAAACGTCGTAGCCTTGTTAATTATTTTTTCTTTGCTTATGTTTTTAGGAACATCTTTCAAGGCAACATGTGTTGTTACGAGAGCTATTCTCATTATTGAGGAGTTTAACAACATTAGAGCCTCTATGCCGTTCGAAAGAGAAGAAAAGTATTCCGTATGTCCGGGAAAATCAAAACCCGCATTCTGACAAACACTTTTTGATATTGGCGCAGTAACAATCACGTCTATTCCTCCTGTTGAAATGTCTTTTGTTGCCTTCTCTAGTGCTAAAACCGCTATTTTCCCAGCATTTACAGACTCCTTTCCTTCTTGAACCTCAACGGGCTCTGAATTCACATTAATTACGTTTATTTTATTTTTTTTAGCCGCTGAAGCTTCCTTTATCGTAATCATATTTAAGTCTTCTAACCCCGACTTTTGTTTGTAATGGTTCAATGCTTTATCGGAACCATAAATTATCGGCGTAATTGAAGTCAAAATCCTTCTATCGTGTAAAGATTTAAGAATTATTTCGGGCCCTATACCATTTATGTCGCCTATGGTAATTCCCACGTTTATGTTTTTTATTTCCGTCATAAAACAGGTTTGTTTTTAATGTTGTTTTTCTAATTAAAGACCTTTATGGTTTATTCAGTTGCTTTGCAAAATTAGGTGTTTAAACTGAATTGGGTATCTCTGGTTCTTGCTCTAAATACTTTTTTATTAACGTTGGTATGGGGTAGGTCTTTAGTTCGTTTATTTTTACAGGCACTAGTTCCTTGTTGATTTTCTTTTTTATTGTAGGGCACAACACGAAAAAAGCCATGATGTGCTGATGTGTAAGTTTATGGCTTAATGACACCGTGTGTTTTTCGTTTTGAAATGTTTGAATGTGTTCGTCAAACAATTCCTTTTTAGTAAATTCTTGGTGGTCAAAATCATAAAGGTTTTGCCAAATATCTTTTGCTTTTCTCTTTTTAAGAAAAAGAAGCTTTTCTGGGCTATTATAAAACACCTTGTAAATAAAAAACCTTGATCGAACAGTTCCTTTTCGAATTTTTACCGGCCTCATCTTAATGGTATCGTTTTTAAATGAGCTACACTCTAGGGTCATCGGGCATTTATTGCATTTTGGTGCTTTAGGGGTACAAACAAGTGCACCGAACTCCATAATTGCCTGATTGTGTGTTGCCGGGTCGCTTTTATTTAAAATGCTTTGTGCAAGCTCTTGAAAATCCTTTACTCCTTGAGATGAATTTATTGGCGTTGAAATATCATAAATACGACTTAAAACACGAAAGACATTACCGTCTACTACAGCTTTGGCCTCGTTAAAAGAAAAAGAGGAAATCGCGGCAGCTGTATATGGTCCGACCCCTTTTAGTTTCAAAAGATCATTATAATTGGACGGGAAAACGCCTTCATTGTTTTTGATAATTTCTTTTGCAGCCGCATGAAGGTTACGGGCTCTTGAATAATAACCCAGTCCTTGCCATAATGAGAGAATCTTTTGCTCCGAGGACTCCGACAGATCTTTAACGGTTGGAAACTCATTGATAAACTTTAAATAATAACTTGTTCCCTGAACAACTCTAGTTTGTTGTAAAATAATCTCACTCAACCATATTTTATATGGATCCCTTGTTTCCCTCCAGGGAAGGTCTCTTTTATGTATTAAATACCATGAAATTAGAGTTTCTTGGAAATGAACCATTTATAATTAAATTTGTTTTTTTTTTAGAACAGGCGAATTTAATAAATGTAAAGTATATTTTTGTAGCCTTATAATAGTAACATAAAACAAAAGAATTATGACAAAAGCAGAAATAGTTGCAGACATTTCTGAAGAAACAGGGCTAGAGAGATCAGAAGCCCTTAGAGCGGTTGAGGCATTTATGCATTCTATTAAACGATCTTTATCAGATGGGCAGAACGTTTACCTTCGAGGTTTTGGTAGCTTTGTTGTGAAGCGTCGAGCTCAAAAAACAGGAAGAAATATTTCAAAAAAGACAACGGTAATTATTCCGGCTCACAATATTCCTTCTTTCAAACCGGCAAAAGTCTTTGTTGAGGAGGTAAAAAACAATGTGGCTGCTGACTAAAAAGGAATATTAAAATTTATTTCATAGCTTTGCACTCCTTTCGGGGTGCATTTTTTTTGAAAAAGAAATAAAAACATTAAAATATATATTATGCCAAGCGGTAAAAAGAGAAAAAGACATAAAATGGCGACTCACAAAAGAAAGAAACGCCTAAGAAAAAATCGTCACAAAAAGAAAAAGTAGTTTAATTCGCTGAAATCAAGACCAGCTAAAGTTTTAGACTGGACATTTTTGTATCATTAAACTCATTTTTTTGTGAAATTAGAAATCGTTGTTGATTCACGATCAAATGACAACTGGATTGCCTTATTAAAAGATGGTAGACTCATAGAGCTACATGAAGATAAAGGTGGAACAGATTTTTCGGTCGGGGATATTTATTTAGGAAAAGTAAGGCGTGTTGTTCCTAGTCTGAACGCTGCTTTCGTGGATGTGGGCTATGAAAAAGATGCTTTTTTGCATTACTTAGACCTTGGTCCACAATACAATTCATTTGCTCAGTTTTGTAAAAACACCTTGAGAGGTAAGCAAAACGTGCCTGATTTGCGCTATTTCAAACTTGAAAAAGATATAGAAAAAGAAGGGAAAATTGCAGAAGTGCTTTCGTCTTCTCAATCCATTCTTGTTCAGGTTGCAAAAGAGCCTATTTCAGCAAAAGGCCCAAGGCTTTGCTCTGAAGTTACTATTGCAGGAAGGTATTTGGTTCTTGTTCCGTTTTCTGAGAAAGTCTCTATTTCTCAAAAAATTAAAGAAAAGGAAGAGCGTACACGTTTAAAAAACATAATGCAAAAGATTACTCCAAAGAACTTTGGTGTGATCATCCGAACTGTTGCAGAAAACAAGTCATCAGAAGAACTTGAAAACGACATCAACCAACTTCTTGAAAAGTGGGGCGAGATGTACGGAAACATTAAGGGTTCTCGCGGACCAAAAAAACTACTGGGAGAAATCAACAGAACCTCTTCTATGTTGAGGGATTTATTAAATGGTGATTTTGCCAATATCCATGTCAATAATGACGTGATGTATGATGAAATTAAAGAATATGTTTCTTCTATTGCTCCAGGAAAAGAAAAAATCGTCAAGCACTACAGTGGAAAACTTGATGTTTTTGAGCGTTTTGGTATTAGTAAACAAATCAAGACTTTATTTGGAAAAAAGGTTCCATTAAATAGTGGTGGATACCTTATTATTGAACACACTGAGGCGATGCACGTCATAGATGTGAATAGCGGTAATCGAAAAGGTGCCGATGGTCAAGAGTCTAACGCTTTAGCAACCAATGTTGAGGCTGCAGAAGAAATAGCGCGCGTATTACAATTAAGAGACATGGGCGGTATTATTTGTGTCGACTTTATTGATATGCACGACAAGAAGAATAATAAACTCTTACTTGAGAAGCTCAAAGAGTACATGAAGCCGGACCGTGCAAAGCATAACATTGCTCCCCCGTCAAGGTTTGGTGTAGTTGAAATTACACGTCAGCGTGTCAGACCAGAAACAGATATCAAAACAGGGGAGGCTTGTCCTACATGTAAAGGAACGGGAGAAATACAAGCAAGTATCTTGTTTGCAGAAGAAATTGAGTCCAATTTAGAATATTTAATCTCTAAAAATAAACCTGGACCAATAACCCTTCTCGTTCACCCATACTTAGAGGCTTATTTTACAAAAGGCCTATTATCTAAACGAGTGAGATGGTTTTTTAAATACAAGAAATGGGTTCCTATTCGTGGTTTATCCTCGTATAAACTTTTAGAATATTCTTTTAGAAATAAAAAGAATAAAAAGATCAAAGTATAGTTAAATGGGCCTCTTAGAGTTTAGTGAAATAAAGTCTAAACTTGAACGATATTGTGCCTATCAGGAGCGCTCTGTATACGAGGTTGAAAAAAAAATAAAAACCTTTGTCGTTGAAGATGAAAAAATTGAGCTTCTCATTTCCTCGTTGAGGTCAGATAACTTTTTAAATGAAAACCGTTTTATTGAATCGTTTATACAAGGCAAAGTAAACCTTAAGAAGTGGGGCAAACAAAAAATAAGAATGGGTCTCATTCAACATAAAATATCAAAAGAACTTATTGATCAAGGGCTTAAAAACATTCCTAAGGAAAAATACGATCACAACTTAAGCGGTTTAGCTGAAAAGAAAGCGCTTACCCTAAAAGAAGGGTTGAGCGCGTTTGAAAAGAAAGGGAAGGTTTTACGCTTTCTTTCTTCTAAAGGATATTCAGGCGAAGACTTTGACCGTGTTGATTTTTCGTCGTTATTTTCTTCCTAAAATTTGAGCAGCTCCAGAAATCCATACTGATGGGCCTCCTTTAACATATCCCGTCTTGCCTAGCTGACTTAAATTCATTTGTCCTGAAGAGTTTTTCTCTGCCTTAACAAACCAAATCGTTGGATATCCTCTAACCTGAAACTGTTGTTGAAGTTGGGAATTTTGAGCTTTTAACTCTTTCGACTGTGCTTTTTTTCGTGGATAGTCTAATTCAACAAGAACAACGTTTTCGCTTGCCCATTTGGTGAATTCTGGCTTAAAGAAAACTTCTTTCTGAAGTCTAATACACCATCCACACCAGTCGCTTCCTGTAAAAAACAGCATAAGTGGTTTGTTTTCTTTCTGAGAGATTGCAACAGCCTCATTGAGGTCTTCGTGCCAAACTAGTTTTTCTTGTGAAAAAGACACGCTTGCAAAAGTTATAAATAGTAGGATTAGAGTTAAGTTTTTCATTTTGCTTTTTTTTTCGAAATTAATCATTTTATGTGTTTCAATCAAACATCGTGCTAAACTGTATTTCTTGAATGAAATATCCTTTTTCACGCAAATTAGGTTTTATTCTTATTAAAAAAACATTGTACTTTCGTTACAAATACAATTACATGAAAACCTCTTTATTCCTAATTGCTCTATTTTACTCCTTAACATCCCTTTGTCAATCGCCTACACAAACCGTCAGAGGTAGTGTTTTTGACAGCGAATCTCAGTTTCCCTTAACCGGAGTAAAAGTTGAAATTATTCTGGAAGGTGAAGAGCTTTCAACCTTTAGAGTCGCAACAGATTTTAATGGTGAATTCTTATTTGAAAAGGTTCCGGTTGGAAAGCACCTCCTAGTTGGGTCGTTTGCTATGTATATGAAGCAAGACAAAACTATTGAGGTTTCTTCTGGTAAAGAGCTTGTGGTAAATTTACCATTAATTGAGCTTATATCCGAGCAGGAAGAAGTAGTCGTTCGTGCCAGAAAACAGGGAATGGTTATTAACGAGCTTGCTTTAATTTCTGCACAACAATTTAGTGTAGAAGAAACAAATCGCTATCCAGGGTCGAGAATGGACCCCGCACGTATGGCTTCAAACTTTGCGGGTGTTCAGGGGTCAGACGACTCTAGAAACGATATTGTTATTCGTGGTAATAGCCCTCTAGGTGTTGTTTGGCGCGTTGAAGGCGTAGATATTCCCAATCCTTCACATTTTGCGATTTCTGGTAGTTCTGGGGGTCCGGTTTCTATATTAAACAATAAGCTTTTATCCAATTCCGATTTTTTTATGAGTGCTTTTCCAGCAGAATATGGAAATAGCACATCCGGAGTTTTTGATTTAAAGCTTCGTAATGGAAATAATAGTCGGCATGAGTTTACAGGTCAATTTGGGTTTTTGGGAACCGAGTTTGTTGCTGAAGGTCCGCTATCTAAAAAAGGGAAGTCGAGCTATCTAGTAATGGGACGATATTCATCCTTATCTCTTTTTCAAGCAATTGGAATTAAAATTGGCACAGACGCTGTGCCTCAATATGGAGACGCTTCGTTTAAGTTCAATTTTCCTCTCAAAAAAGGAGGGCAGCTATGTTGGTTCGGAATAGGGGGTAAAAGTAATATTGATATAAAAATCTCTGAACAAACGGATTACTCTTCTGAGTTTTACGGTGAAGGGGATAGGGATCAGTATTTTGGCACTTCTATGTTTGTAAGTGGTTTGAATTATAAAAAACCCGTCAACGAAAAAACCTTTGTGTCTGCGACGGTTGCTGTTTCTTTTGATGAACAACACTCTCGCCACAATTATCTCCAACGCTCTCTTGATGTAAGTGGGGGAGACTCTTCCATAAGCGTTGACACGATATACCCCATGATGGGATATGAGTTTGAAACCGTAAAGACTTCTGGATATTTTTCTTTAAACCATAAGATAAACAAACGGCACTTAATAAAATTCGGTATAAACGCTGACCTTTTCCTTTTTCATCAACTTGACTCAGTTCTCTCAGATTTAGATGTGCCCAACCAGTTTGTTAATCGTTGGGACAACAATAGTGCAGCGGTTATGGTTCAACCCTTTGTACAATGGAAATATCGCGCCAGCGATAATTTAGACATGACTCTAGGACTTCACAGTCAATATTTCTCTTACGGAAACGCTTTTAGCCCTGCAGAACCACGAGCAGGTATTAAATACCGCCTTAAAAACAACCAAGCAATATTTGCAGGGGCGGGCATGCATAGTCAAGCTCAACCCTTATACACGTATACCTATCACCTTACAGCTAATAATGGTGATAAAATATATCACAACAAAGACATGGGCTTTATGCGGAGCGTTCACTCTGGCCTAGGTTATGAAAAGTTTTTCGGTCAGGGGTTTAGTATTAAAACGGAATTATATTATCAATACTTATATCAGGTGCCGGTTTCAATTCGAGAATCCTCTTTTTCGATGATCAATATGGGTAGTGGTTTTGCTCGAATATTTCCTGATTCACTACAAAATACAGGAACGGGATACAATTATGGGTTGGAACTTACGATTCAAAAATATTTCGACAAGAGCTTTTTCTTTCTTTTTTCCGGGACTCTATATGACTCTAAATATAGAGGAAGCGATAATGTTCTTCGAAGCACATCATATAATGGAAGCTACGTTTTTAATCTTCTTGCTGGAAAAGAATTTAAACTGGGGGCAAAAAACACGATAGGAATCGGCTTAAAGCTTACACGTGCTGGAGGCAAAAGGTATGGGCTTGTGGATATTGAACAAACAGAGGCTTTTAAAGAAATTATTTTTCAAGACAATCAATTTAATGACCTTTCTTTTGATGATTACTTTAGAATAGACTTAAAGCTGAGCTGGAGAATGAATGCTGAGAAATCTACTCACGAAATTGGAATAGATCTTATAAATGTATTGAACACAACAAATGTTTTGAGTCTTGCCTATGCTCCAAGCTTAGACCCTTCGGTTTTAAATAGTCCTGGCTATCAACCGACAGCTGAAAAAAACCAACTCGGTCGCTTGCCTATTTTTTACTATAAAATTGACTTTCGCCCACAACGAAGGCAATAAACACATATTCATTGAAAACAGTTGTAGAAGTTATTGTCTTAGAGCTTAAAAGCTATTCTGAAAGCAGTATTTGGGTTTGTTTCTTTTCTAAAGAAAATGGTGTTCAAAACGGAATAATTAAAGGCGGTAAAAAAAAGCGAACCAAACCCTCTATTCTAGGTTTTTACAATTTCACGATATATCGACACTCTGAAGGCGGACTTCAAACCATTGTCAACCTTGAAAGAACAATTCCGTTAGACGAGGTTTATGGTTCTCCTCAAAAGGTTTTAATCGCTTTCTTTATGTCAGATAGCTATAAGTCGATCTTGGTAAATTGCGGAACAGACTCTACGTTTTTTGATTTTATAAAAAACCAAGTGTTAACCTTAAAGCAGGCGAATAAACCAGGGTCGTTCCCTGTTTTTTTCCTAGCAGAACTTATTTCTTTTTTAGGATACCCCCCATTAAACCCTTTAGGTAAGGTAGAGAGTTTTGACCCTTTAAACGGTGTTTTCAACCCTAAGTCTCCCTCACTAAAAACCATTCATGAAATAGGTGTCGTTGATGAAATTTATATCGTTTTCAATGAACTAGAAAGAGATTTGTTAAACCCTAAAAAAGTGTTTGACGCATTGATTAATTATGCGATACAACATGTTCCGGGGTATAACCGAAATAAATCAATTGAAGTGATTAGAGACGTTTTATATGGTTGATCTTCTTTTCTTTTTAAAGAAACTCCTAAGTATCGTTTGACACTCTTCTTTTTTTATACCATTCGTAACAAGGGTTGACGGGTGATAAAGTGATGGAGAAAAGATTCCTGCCCCTCTTTTTTCGTCTCGAGTCCCAAATACGACTTTATCAATTTGCGACCAATACAATGCTCCTGCGCACATTTTACAAGGCTCCAACGTTACATACATTGTGCACCCTTTTAGGTATTTAGCTCCTAAAAACTGGGCAGCAGCTGTGATTGCTTGTATTTCTGCGTGGGCCGTTACATCAGTTAATTGTTCGGTTAAATTGTGTGCACGAGCAATAATCTGTTTATTACTAACGACAACAGCTCCAACAGGGACCTCGTTTTTTTCAAAAGCCTTGTTTGCCTCTTGAAGTGCCTGTTGCATAAAGTACTCGTCATTATATGGATCAATCATTGTCACAAGGATAATTATTTTGAGATAAACCACATGTGCATATGGAGAACTTTATTTTAATTATTTATTCATGTGTATGATATCTTATTATTTTCGTTTTATGAATATGTTAGATTTATTTATTTGCGTTTTCTTTGGAGTGGGCGCTTATTATGGTTGGAAACAAGGATTAATAATGTCCATCTTCCAGCTTGTTGCTGTCGTTATCGGTTTTTACGTGGCTTTTCATTTTTCAAATCAGATTGCTTTGCTTTTTGTTTCTTCAAATGATGGTATTGTTGTTCCTCTGATAGCCTTTATTTTGGTGCTTATAGGGGTTTATTTTTTAGTTAAAATATCTGGTCGGCTATTCGAGCGGTCGATTAAATTTGCCTGGCCCTCAATGTTAAACAATGTCTTTGGAGCCATTATCGGCGCACTAAAATGGGGCTTTTTTGCCGGAACACTGTTTTTAATCATCAGTCCATTAGACGCTTCAAACCACGTTATTTCAAAGAAAAGTAAAGAAGAGTCCCTGTTTTATAATTTTACTGTTGGCTATACGCAAACGTTTATGCCCGGAGTTAAAAACACTCTCGTTTTGGGTTATGATGCTATGGTTAAATAAAATAACCTTGTCTAAAAATGAATAAAACCCTGTTTTTTTGTTTCTTTTTTATTGTTTTTTCTATTAGCGGTCAAAATAACCCATTTGATTTTGGAAAGAAAAAGAAAAGCCGTGTGGTTCGTTCAGGAACTTTTTTTGGTGTTCAAACTGGGCGGTTTTGGGTAGGAGAAATAGGTGTTGAAAGACAATCTAAACAGCTAAAAATAAAAAAACCCAATACTCAAGCACTGTTTTTTGCTTTAAACTATGACATAGACAACGCTGTTATCGGTTCTGATGTTGGTTATTGGTTTAAAACAAGTAATCTCGGTTTCTCTTATGGCCTTAAAGGCGTGTTAAAGTCTGACTTTTCTTCTTTAAAGTACGGTTTTGCTCCAACGATTGGATATAAGGTTCTTCAACTTCATGTGACAACAGGTTATCAATTTCTTTTACCTAATAGAAGAAGCAATGCTTTTGACTTAAATTATCTCTTTCTTTCTGTTAAGTTTCTTTTGGTGAATGACCTCGACATTAAAAAAAAGCGTAAAAAGAATTAGTTCCCCTTTGTAACCATTGCTATTTGGGTCATTCCCTATAAAGTTTCATAAAAGACCCTCAATACCCCTCATCTACGTATAAGCACTTAACACTACCGATACGATTACGTATTGGTTGTTTCGTATGCTTGTGTATTTTTCATTCTGTTGTTGTGTTTTTCTTTCAGGTACTTATATATAGGTGCAGATTTGTGTCAAGAAAACAAACACACAACAAAACACACGGATATGAAAACTTTAAAAAACACAATCAGAACGACAGCAACAGCAGCTCTATTTTCTATGGCTTCTTTGCTTTCTTTTTCACAACAAGATTCTAAAGTATGGTTAACTATAGATAACAGTAATAATGTTCCTACACAAAATGCTTCAGGAGTTCTTGTTTCAAATGACGCAAACTTCAACGCGGCTATTACTTCATTAAACATCACCAACATTGAAAAAGCACTTCCTTCATCAAGGACAGCTTCATTAACGAAGGTTTACGAAGTGAGCTGTGATTGTGATGTTGCTGATTTATATACAACATTAACAAACAACGTAAGTGTTGTTTCTAAAGTAGAATACGCTCCAGTATATCAAACGCTTGAAACTCCAGATGATTATACTCTATCTGTTTCTAGTCCTTGGGCTCTTGAATTGATCGGTGCAAAAGATGCTTGGAACGTTACAACGGGTGATTCTAATATTGTAATCGCTATTTCTGACCAAAATTATTTTGAGAATCACGAAGAGCTTGTTGGAAAATACGTTCACTATGATAACACCAACACTGCTTCTCAGGGTCACGGTACTGCAGTTGCAACTTTAGCAGCGGGATCTACAAACAATACTTTAGGAAAAAGTGCTATCGGGTACAATAGCTCTTTGGCTCTTTATAGA
>JABJEE010000217.1 GCA_018665005.1 Flavobacteriales bacterium | reverse complement strand
GGATAAAATACAGCAATAAATCTTTTGCAAATGAGATCATAGATCTGCAATTCACTCCCTTGAAGTCCTTGAGCAGGAACCCCAGTTGGAATAATGGCATGGTGATCTGTAATTTTTTTATTGTTAAAAATACTTTTACTTTTTTTTATGGGTTTATCCAAAACGGACTGCGTCAAATGGTTGTATTCTTTTAAGTTTTGAAGTATTCCAGGTACTTTTTTATGTAAATCTTCGGATAAATAGGTGGTGTCAACACGAGGATAACTCACCAGTTTCTTCTCGTATAGATTTTGAATAGTTTTTAATGTGTCTTCTGCAGAATAACCGAATTTTTTATTGGAATCTACTTGTAAAGATGTGAGGTCATATAATCTAGGGTTTCCTTCTTTACCCTCCTTTTGTTCATATGAAACAATCTTAAATGGCTTGTCTTTTAAATATTGAACCCCTTCTTCAGCTCTTTGCTTTGTGTTTAATCTCTTGATTTGACATGAGAATTCTGTATCTCTATAGATCGTTTTGAGTTCCCAAAAGTGTTCCACTTTAAATTGTGCAATTTCATGATGACGCTTTACAATCATAGCTAGGGTAGGGGTTTGAACGCGCCCAACCGATAGAGTTGTTTTATTTTTTCCAAACTTCTTGGTGTAAAGTCTCGTTCCATTTATACCTAAAATCCAGTCGCCAATCGCGCGGGAATTGCCTGCTGCAAAAAGATTATCGTATTTAGAGGCATCTTGTAATTTCTTGAATCCTTCTTTTATGGCTTCTTCTGTAAGTGACGAAATCCATAATCTTTTAACGGGTACGGCGCACTTTGCTTTTAGCAAAACCCATCTTTGTATCAGCTCACCTTCTTGTCCAGCATCCCCGCAATTAATAACTTCAGTAGCTTTAGCAACTAATTTTGAGATTAATTCAAATTGCTTTTGAATACCTTGATTTTTTTTGATCTTGATGCCGAAATTTTCTGGTATAATAGGTAGGTCCTCTATTTTCCAATATTTCCAATGATCCTTATAATCTTGTGGTTCTTTAAGAGTACAGAGGTGACCAAAGGTCCATGATACCAAATAACCATTTCCTTCAAAATACCCATCATGTCTTACTTTTGCTCCCAATATTGTAGCCAAATCTTTTGCTACACTTGGTTTCTCAGCAATACATAATTTCATTTGGTAAAGGTTTTATTTTATCTTTTTATAGGCAGTTAAACCCGCTTCAAGCCATTTTTGGAACTTTTTAGCCGTTCCATGGTGCTCATAATCAGCTGATCCATTAGATAAGTCCTCACCGTTTGGGTCAAGCATTCTGTAATAGGGTTGGGTATTTGTTTTGTATCTCGATTGCTGAAAGTAAGACCATTTGTGTCCTACTTGAGTAATTTTCTTGAATTTTCCCGGAGCGTATTCTACGGTTTTATGTTCTTTTTGGGGAAGTTTCTTTTTATCGTCTACATATAAAGAAACAATGACCAATTCATTGCGCAATTTCTCAATGACCCCAGGTTTCCCCCAAACTGTATTTTCCATTTTACGACAATTCACACAAGCTTTGCCCGTAAAATCTATGAACAAAGGTTTGCCTACTTTTTTAGAATATGCGAGTGCCTTGTCAAAATCATCAAAAAGAGGAAGTTTGTGTGGTCCAGGGTGTGTATCTTCTCCGGGAATATATGCACCTGATGCATCGGAACCACCACCAACACCAAATGGAGATTCAGCATAAGTTGAAGGAGGAGGGAAACCACTAATAAGATTCAATGGTGCACCCCACATTCCGGGTAAAAGATAAATTACAAAAATTAAAGTACTGATGCCAAGCATGGATCTTCCAACCGAGAGGTTTTCCGTCGGGCTGTCGTGTGGAAGCCTAATAAATCCAAAGAGATAAAGGGTTAGTGTTAAGAAAATACCTATCCAAATTGCAATAAACAACTCTCTTTCTAATAGGTGAGCATCAACAACAAGATCAGCATTTGAAAGGAATTTAAACGCAAAAGCAAGCTCTAAAAACCCTAATACGACTTTAACGGTATTCAGCCAGCCACCAGACTTAGGTAATGAATTCATCCACCCCGGAAATGCCGCGAATAAAGAAAATGGTAAAGCCAGGGCAAGGGAGAACCCAAACATACCAACAAAAGGAGCCATACCTCCTATTGTAGCCGACTCGACTAATAATGTACCAACAATTGGTCCTGTGCAAGAAAATGAAACCAAAGCCAAAGCTAAAGCCATGAAAAAGATTCCAATGATTCCTCCCTTGTCAGATGCTTGATCTGCTTTATTCAACCATGAGCTAGGCAATCGAATTTCAAAAGCACCCATAAAAGAGATGGCGAAAATGACGAGTAAAAGGAAGAATATTAGATTAAATGTGACATCCGTTGACAGCGCATTTAATGCATCGTAACCAAAAACACTCGTCACAATTGTACCCAAAATCACATAAATTAGAATAATTGATATTCCATATAAGATGGCATT
>JABJEE010000216.1 GCA_018665005.1 Flavobacteriales bacterium | reverse complement strand
GAAATAACAACAAGGCCTATTTGAGTATTGGCAAGTATTTGACGGGTGCGGGTTACATTCGGAAAGAAGATATTTCGATGAAGTCTATTCGAGAATGGTTTGACGCAAACCCAGACAGCCTAGACATTTTAATGAAAAATGCATCATATGTATATTTTAAGGAAACCAATAAGCAGCCATCGGGAGCCGCCAATGTTCCTTTGGTTGATTTTGTTTCTATCGCAGGTGACTTCAAATATTTACCAAAAGGCGCGCTTCTACTCGGAGAAATCCCTGTTTTAGATGTAGAGGGCAAATTCCTAAAACATGAATTTAGAATACTAATGGTTCACGATACGGGTGGTGCAATTAAGGGACCGGGGCACGTTGATCTTTATGCTGGAGTGGGTACATCTGCAGGAAATTATGCAGGAATGATGAAGCATTATGGTCGGTTGTGGCTCATACTCCCTTAAGCGATGGTTTTAAGCTATTTGAGTCCGACTGTTTGTTTTTGGGCAAATAAGTCTGAAGGATCGTATGTTTTTTTGATAGATTGAAGTCTTTCATAATGTTCTCCGTAATATGCCCTTTCCCATTCTTTAAACCCTAAATTAGGGTAATTCCTGTATTGCTTTCGAATCCCATTTTCGTATAGAATATTTTGAATTTCATCAAATGATTTCAAGAGCTCAGAAGGGTCTTTTTTCTCATCCCAATAGTATTGCAACTCGGACAAATAAGGAGAAGATCGATGTGGGTAACAAGAAGCTTGCTCAAATTGAGGATTGTTTATGTTGCCCCCAAGCGTGTTGATTTGATAGATAAGGCCACGTTTTTTGAATACAACATCAAGTACTTGATCTATACTTGTGGCGATTGTTTCATAATCTTCATAATACCCAGCAGACGCATTTTTAAAGTAGATGGGGTATTCAATGCCATAATAGGTTCTCAGTGATTCTGCGAGGTTTTTAGGTGTTCCCACTGATGCGTCGTCACAAAGCTCAGAAAAGGCATCAATCATGTTGTCTAATGCATCGTTATTTGAGCCATAATTGGTGATTAATAAAACCAAAGTTTTGTAATTCAACACAAATGCCGCAAAACAGGACTCAGGCAACTCCTTGGAATACTTGAAATAAGCTTGAAGTAATTCTTTTGCCCTTGAATGATCTAGCTTGTATGCTTTGAATCGATGTCGAGTAAATTCACTCGGAGCCTTCTGTGTTTTAAAGGTAAAAGAGCTGACCACACCAAAATTACCATTTCCGCCACCTTTTAATGCCCACATTAGCTCATCCTCCTGCTTTAACTCGTGAATTTCTCCCAAGCCATCAACAAATGTAGCTTCCATTAAAGAGTCACAAGTCAGCCCGTATTTTCGTGCAAAGAAGCCATACCCTCCACCTAGAGTAATCCCTCCAATCCCAACCCCTCCGCATGACCCTGAGGGAATGATGCGGTTTTTAGGCAGAAGAGCATCATACATCTCTCTAAGAGTACATGATGGCTGAATGTTTACTGTTGTTTGATTAATCCATTTCACCTCATCCATGAGAGAAAGGTTTATCTGTAAACCATCATCTATTGAAGAAAAATTTTCAAAGCTGTGTCCGCCACTTTTCACTGCAACCTTTAAATTTTCTTTGTGCGCAAACTTAATGGCCTCGGCAATTCCTTCAGTATTTAAGCAAAGAGCAATCAGTGCTGGCGTTTTACCCACAGCGAGATTAAATCCCTGATTGAGCTCATCAAATTGTTCGTCTAATTTTTTTAGGTAGGTAACATTATTTGACTTTATAGCCTCTTCTATTTCTGAAACGGGGTCTTTGGGTTTATTTTTTTTTGTACTGCTTTGTTTTTTTCGTTCACCCGATGCGCAAGAGGGAAGGTATATACCCAATCCCGTTAAAGCCATTAGCTTAATAAAGTCACGTCTTTTTTTTAATTGTGTCATCGTGATACCTTGTATTTATTATTTCAGAGACTGGAAATATTCTTTTAATTTAGAAATATGTACTTGTTTTTCATCAACACTTAACCAACTGGCCTCAAAGGCATTGACTGCCAGTTGTAGCAAGTGATCTCTAGTTAAGCTTAATGCTTTTGCTGTTTCAAAATAATTTTCATTCATGTATCCCCCAAAGTAGGCAGGGTCGTCAGAGTGAATGGTCGCTAAAAGTCCTTTTTCGAGCATGTTTAAAACAGGGTGATCCTCCATGTTTTGAATCACCTTGAGTTCGACATTGCTTAGCGGGCATAAGGTTAAACCCATGTTTTTTTCAACCAATGCTTGAACCAATTTATCGTCGTCGAGGCATCTGTTTCCGTGGTCAATTCTGTCTACGTTTAGTAGGTTTATCGCCTCCCATATGTATTCCACAGGGCCTTCTTCCCCCGCATGAGCAGCCAACTTGTATCCCTGCTGTGCAGAGGCTTTAAATACATTTACAAACTTGCTCGGAGGGTTTCCTAGTTCAGAAGAATCTAATCCTACACCATCAATCCAAGCTTTATAGGGCATTGAAGATTCTAGTGTTTTAAACGCTTCTTCTTCACTTAAATGTCTCAAGTAAGACATGATCAGTTTATATGACATATTAAATTCAGACTTTGCCTTTTCAAGAGCTCGGTATATGCCCTTAATGACAACATCAAAAGAAACTCCCCTTTCAGTATGCGTTTGAGGGTCAAAAAACACTTCGACATGAACTACATTTTCGCTGTTCACTTTTTTAAGATATGCCCAAGTCAGTTCGTAAAAATCTTGTTCGTGAATAAGCACCTGAGCACCTATATAATAGATGTCTAAAAACTCTTGAAGGTTATTGAACTTGTATGCTTTTTTTAAAGACGCGACGGAGTCATAGGCCAAAGAAATGTTGTTCCTTTTTGCAATTTCGAACATGAG
>JABJEE010000215.1 GCA_018665005.1 Flavobacteriales bacterium | reverse complement strand
ATTATTAATCCTTTAATTGATAAATTTCATTAAAATTTCTTCCAAGCTGGTCATAATCCAAGCCATATCCAACAACAAATTTATTAGGAATTTTGAATCCAAAATATTTTGGAGCTGTATCTCCCTTAAATGCCTCTGGTTTATATAACAGTGTGCAAACCTCTATTGACAGAGGGTTTTGCATTTGTAACATGGTGATTACACGTTGAACGGTCAGGCCAGTATCAACAATATCTTCCAAAATCACAATATGTCGACCTTGAATATTTTGATTTAAACCAATAAGTTCATGCACTTTACCCGACGTTGAGGTGCCCTCATAGGAAGATAATTTAATAAAAGAGAGCTCAACCTCTCCATTCATACTTTTCATTAAGTCGGAGGTGAACATAAATGAACCATTTAGTACTGATAAGAACAATACATTATTTGATCCATAATCTGCTCTAATCTGACTGCTCAAGACTTTTACACGTGACAGTATTTTTTCCTCGCTGATGTAAGGCACAAAATCTTTGTCAATAAGATGAATTTCTTTACTCATTTAGGATGCAAATGTACGATTTTAACCACTAAGATGAAAATATAAGTTTGATAGCTGTATCTTTGTTTTATGAATAAAAACTGGAACAGTAAGGAATTTAAAATCGGAGTTCTAGGAGGAGGTCAACTTGGAAGAATGTTGATTCAAGAGGCCATTAACCTAAATCTTCATATCCACATCATGGATCCTGATCAAAACGCGCCTTGTGCATCAATTGCTCAAACCTTTACCTGCGCAGCAATTACAGACTTTGATGCCGTAATGGAATTTGGTAAGGACAAAAACTTGATTACTGTAGAAATTGAAAACGTAAATATTGAAGCACTCGAGATGCTTGAGAAAAGTGGAGTTCAGGTGTACCCTCAACCTCATGTTTTAAAAATAATAAAAGATAAGGGTACACAAAAACAGTTTTACAAAAAAAATGGCATCCCAACATCCCCTTTTGTAATATTTGACTCAGCACAAGAATTGATGAATGCCTCAATTGAATTACCTGCTGTTCAAAAATTAAGAACAGGAGGATACGATGGCAAGGGGGTTCAAATACTTAAAGATGCCAAATCTTCATTCGATGCTCCTCACCTTATTGAAAATCTTATTGATTTTGAAAAAGAAATTTCAATTATTGTAGCAAGGAATGACAAAGGTCAGATCAGTACTTTTCCTTCTGTGGAGTGCGAATTTAATCCAGAAGCTCATTTGGTTGAGTTTTTATTCTCACCTGCAGAAATATCACAAGAAATCGAAAACAAGGCAAAAGAAATCGCAGCTGATCTGATTGAAAAAATCGATATGGTTGGGATACTTGCCGTCGAGATGTTCCTTACAAAATCGGGTGACATTCTAGTGAATGAAATTGCGCCTAGACCACATAACAGCGGTCATCATACTATAGAGTGTTGCGAGACCTCTCAATTTGCTCAACATTTAAGAGCGATCTTAAGCTTACCTCTTGGAAGCACAGCTTTGATCCAACCAGGTGCCATGATCAATCTTCTCGGCGAGAAAGGACATACGGGCACCGCTATATATGGAGGTCTTTCTGATTTACTTGACCACGATAATGTTTTCCCTCATCTCTACGGTAAAGAACAAACCAAACCCTTCAGAAAAATGGGACATGTAACGATTACCGGAAAAACCCTAAAAGAAGTAAAAGAAACCGCTGAAAAAATCAAAGACATCATTCAAATTACAGCATAAAAAAAGCCACCGAAGTGGCTTTTAATTTCTATTCTTCTGTTCTATTGAACTACGAATTTTTTAATCAATGTAGCATTTGTATTTCTGTACTCAATTGAATATAGTCCCTTTGCATATTTTGAAAGATCTAGCTCAAATTTCCATGCTCCATTTGAAACACTGATATCAAATTGATTGATCAACTGACCCGCATGGTTATAAACAGAAATCACATTAAGCTCAGCGTCTGGTGAAATGATGCTTACATTTAAGACATCAGATGCAGGGTTTGGATATATTTTCAATTTGTCATCAACATTATAACCCAACGATTCGGCTATTCCTAAATTCGGTCCATTCTCAAATCCATTAGCAACTGCCTCAGAAATTGTAGCTGAGCCTGCATTGTCAATACGACCTGACGGATCTATAAGCATTCCAACAATATGCATGTTATCAGCATCCCAATCTGCAGGCAATGTGAATGAAAAATTTGAAATGTGACTCTCTCCTGAATTAATAACTGCTGGAAAAGCAGCTGACGAACCTTCAAAGCTTGGAGAAATGAATCGTGCAACATGATCGTACTTCATTTGTGCCGCAGGAACCGGATTAGGTAAGATCTCATATCCTCCCATAACTCCATTTCCTCCTCCTGCATATGCATTCGATTGATTATAACCGGAAGATGTTCCTGTTACATCGTCTTCAGTAAGTACACATGCTACTTTATAATTGTTTGTTGCATTTTGAGAAAAAGTTGTGTTTACAGAAACCTCTAAAATTCTTGTACTCGGATCCCAAGTTGCTCCATTTACAACCGTCCCTGCAGGTGTAGTTTGCAACCTTTCTAAAAAATCAGCATTCATTGCAGAAGGATCTACATCAGGTCCTCTGTCAACCACTGCACTTGGGTAACCACCAATTAATGTTCCAATTCCTGCATCATAAACAACATCGGTCATAGGATCGGCGTTGTGCACTGCGATACCAATCCAATAATCAGAATATTCTTCTTGAAAAAGATCCATGTAAACCGCACCTCTCGGACACCATTGACACCATGTTCCTGTCGCTTCTTCACCAACAACAATTTTACCGGATGCAGGAACAATTGGGTCTATACTGATCACTTTAGAATCATCTGTTGGGTCATCATCTAGCCCCCCATTCACATTTGAAATGGTAACCGTCAAATCATTGTTTCCTAAAATAGGCGTCAACTGAGTAGCAAATGTATGCTCATAAGTATCGAGAGAAACCAGGTTAAGGCCCGTTATACTTTCGGTAACATCTACACCATTATAATTATAAGTTAAATCAAAAGAATTGATATCTAATACACCTAAATTTCTTGAGGTAGCAACCACATCGTAACTTAAACCAGCAATTCCGGAAATTTGATTAATAAATGACACACCGCCATTTAACCCAGGTAAATTCGCAGGTAGGTGCGTATAGCTAATATCATCAACATAAAAACCTGATACGCCATTTCCTCCTTGACCAGCAGGATTTACTGGATATAAATCTAGGATACCTATTTGACCCGTAGGGTTCGAAAATGTACCTTGAGAAACGTTGTCAATAAAAAGCTCCCAAACATTAGAGGTCAAATCCATTTCAACACGAAGATTGAACCATTGGGCACTTGGATAATTGGCATTAATATATGGCGTTCCTTGATTAGACAGCTTAAGTGTTCCATCCTGTAGCATGTAACAATCTAATGCCCATACTTGCGCGACAACTAAAGTTCCCTGAAGATTAAAATAAGCTCCCTTTCCCGCTTCAACGAAAAAATTAGCCTCAAAGGAAAAGTTTCCAGAGTTATATACTTGATCAAACGGAAGTACAACATCAGCTGGCCCACCATTGGCTGCAGTTGATGAAAAATATATGGATTGATTACCACTACTTGCGTTATTATTGGTAATAGTTACATCCTCTGCGCCTCCTTCTGTCCCACTCCAAGTCGTCCAATCAACTGAACTTGTACCTAAATACGATCCTGCCGAATAAGACTCAAAATCATCAGAAAAGGTTTGAGCGAATAGGGTACTCGATGCGACCACTGACATTAAAAATAAAATAGATTTTTTCATTGTGTTTTGTTTTGTTTTAGAATTTTCGATATCTCTTCTAGTTTGAAAAGAATTTTACTCGATTTACAAATATCAGTATTTTTTTTCACAATCTCATTTGGCTTGAACTATTCTCAGATTTATATGTTAAGCGACTTTTTTTTAGTAAATTCGAGCCTTAATCTTAAAAAATAAATAATGAATCCGGATTATCAATTAATGTTATGGGCTTGGGTTGGAGTTGCAGCTTGGGTAGGTTTTGTAATCTTTTCAAACCGAAAAATACATCCAAAAGCTTTATTCACCCTATTTATGGTTGAACTATGGGAGCGCTTTAGCTACTACGGTATGCGTGCGCTACTCATTTTATACATGACTGCGGATATCATGGATGGAGGTTTTGCGTTTGATGACGCAAAAGCATATGGGATCTATGGTGCATATGGTGCCTTGGTTTACCTCACACCTCTCGTTGGAGGATTCTTTGCTGACAAATTGGTTGGATTTAGAAAAGCCATTGTTTGGGGTGCTATTTTGATGGCTATTGGTCAATTCACCTTATTCCTTGGAGGAAATGAAAATGAAACCATGTTCTATATTGGATTAGCCGTATTGGTTGTTGGAAATGGTTTTTTCAAACCAAACATTTCCAGTATGATCGGACGATTCTATGAAGAAGGAGATAAAAGAAGAGATGGAGCTTTTACCTTATTTTACATGGGAATCAATATGGGAGCATTTCTTGCTCCACTAACCTGTGGTGCAATTGGTGAAAATGAAGGCTGGCAATATGGTTTCCTTGCAGCCGGTGTTGGAATGGCTGTAGGTTATCTTGTATTCCTTTGGGGACAAAAACAAGGTGTTTATAATGACGTAGGTATGGGACCTGACGTGGTAATGGAAAAACCCATTATACCAGGCATATCGAATAAATTATTTCCAGTTGTTGCAACTGTAATAATGATTGTATTGGCCTCTACGTTGATTGTTTACAATGACATTGTAGACTTGATCTTAGTGATTCTAGCCACCATGGTTATAGGATACCTATTGTACGAAGCCAGTAAAATGGAAAAGGTCGCTAAACAAAGAATTTGGGTTATTGCAGTCTTATTATTTTTTACAACTGTATTTTGGACCTTCTTTGAATTGGCGGGTTCGGCATTAAGTTTATTTACAGCGCGTAATGTAGACCGTACTTTATTTGGATTTGAGATAAAAACGACCTTCTTTCAATCCTTCAACCCTTTCTTTATCATGATATTTGCACCCATATTTTCATGGTTGTGGATTAAGCTATCAAACATGAATAAGGAACCAGCTGCCCCATATAAATTTGGGTTTGGTTTGGTGCTTTTAGGTTTAGGATTTTTAGCTTTGAATCTTGGTGGACCTTCTGCCTCTGCGGGAATGATACCTGCAATATTCATGGTGTTTTTCTACCTATTACATACAATCGGTGAGCTTACATTGTCACCT
>JABJEE010000024.1 GCA_018665005.1 Flavobacteriales bacterium | reverse complement strand
ACAACAAGTTCGGGTAAAAAGGGAGAAGGTATTGCAGAAGCTCCAATGGGCCAAGAAGGGAATAGAGCTCCTCTTGCCAATGGAGGTGGTGGTTCCAACACCGGAAATCCAGGAGCTGGTGGTGGTGGGAATGGAGGTGCAGGCGGAAGAGGGGGAAACGAATGGTATGGTTCCTGTCCTTTAAATGTTTCTTTTGGTTTAGGAGGGTATAATATTGATTACGCTGGTTATAGAGCATTCTTAGGCGGCGGCGGTGGCGGTGGTTATCGAGATAACAATTTAAATGCTACAGCAGGTTCTAACGGAGGGGGTATCACTTTTGTAATTTCGCCAACCATTAATGGAAACGGACATACAATTGATGCTTCGGGTGCTGATGTAATTGGCAATTCTGATTCTGAAGGTGCAGGAGGAGGAGGCGCTGGGGGTTGTGTTTATTTATTAACTGAAAATTTGAACTCTTCATTAAACGTTAATGTCAATGGAGGTAAAGGTGGTAATATTTTAAGTACGCTTTGGTCTTCTGCTTGTCATGGACCTGGCGGCGGCGGCGGTGGCGGAGCAATTGTTTTGTCTTCGAGTGTAGCTCCAGGTACTTTAAACTCTATTATCAATGGAGGAGATAGTGGTAATGTATTACATACTGGACCGCCATGTGCGGGAACGTCTCATGGTGCTTTACCAGGTTTTGAGGGACAACTTCTTTTTGATTACGAGATTCATAATGATCCCGATTTGGGAGAAGATACTACTTTGTGTCCAGGTGAAACTATTAATTTGTCCCTGAATTCGACTTACAATAGTTATTTGTGGAGTGATGGCTCAACCGGTTCATCTTTATCAGTAGACAGCGAGGGGATTTATTGGGTGGATGTGGAATTGAATTGTAGTGTAATTCGAGATTCAATCATCGTAAATCAAAATAGTATTAATCTTGGGGTTGATCAGGAAATTTGTCCTGGTTCAGAACTTGTTTTAGATGTTCCTGCTGAATTTACTGTACAGGTGTGGAATACGGGAGAAGTCTCTCAAAGTATTATGGTTGATACCACTGGAATTTATGCTGTTACAGTTATTGACAGTAATGACTGTGTGTTAGTTGATTCAATTTTAATAAGTGTTTTACCCGTAATTAGCTCTTTTCAATTTGTGAGCATTTGTTCAGGTGGTGGATTTGACTTTAATGGAGATACGCTCTATAATAGCGGGCTTTATATTGATACAATGATCTCTGCTGTTGGGGGATGTGATTCTATTATAAATCTTAATTTGATTGTCAATCTGTTGCCTGACTTTTCAGTAATCGATACTTCTGTTTGTTATGGATCTGAGATTCAAATTATACCTCAAGGAGCGTTTTCTTATCAATGGTTAACTGATATTGGGACTGTTCAGTCAGATGGATCATTGCTAGTTATTGGAGACCAAACCACTTTATTTAGTGTTGTAGCAATCAATGAGTTCAACTGCAGTTCTGTTGATTCCGTTTTGCTGACCGTTTTTTCTATACCAGACGTTCCCTTTGTTACTGAAGATGCAAAATATTGCATGAATGAACTTCCATTAGAAATTGAGGCTACAGGAGGATCCGGAAGCTATATTTGGTATTCCGATGAGGAACTAAGCCAGGTCCTATCATTGTCAAATTCCTATGTCCCTGATTTGATTTTCGGGTCAACTGTTTATTATGTCACATCAATTGAAAATGGTTGTGAAAGTGCTCCTGAATTGGTAAGTATCTTTTTTGAAGAATGCGAAATCATTATTCCAACAGCGATTACTCCGGATAATGATCAAATTAATGATTTCTGGAAACTAGAAAATATTGACATGTTATATCCTGAGAATGTAGTAAGTGTATATAATAGGTGGGGGAATAAAATATACGAGTCAGCCCCAGGGGCCTATAATTCTAGGTCATGGAATGGATATCTCAATGGTGATCTACTTCCATTATCCTCTTATCATTATATTATTGAATTCAATGATGATTTTACTAAGCCTAAAACAGGTATAGTTTCAATCATTAAGTAGTATGAAAATTATAATAGGGTCATAATGTAAGGCTAAAGGATTATTAGTTTTTTATTGGTTTGAATCTCTTTGTCCATGCTAATGTGTTATCAAATTTTTATTCCTAAACAGTTTCTGTTGTTGTAAATAATTCTGCTGGAGTCCCTTTCGCCATATAAACTTTTTCAGGTAAATATCTATTATCATCATTGAAAGTATTTGTATCTACTAATTGTAAATGAGAGAGTTCAAGAAATAAGTTATAATTTTGCCATTCTTAATGTTAAGTAAAATATTATATTCAGCTCCGTTGGTCCTCTTTTTATTCTTTACGAATAGGAGTGTCGCTCAGCAATTGACTAACGATTCGGGATCTCCATTTGATAGTACTCAAAGGGTACAAAAAATAGTCTCTGAGAAATCAGATGCCATTATCGAATATGCTAAAAAATTCATGGGCGTCCCTTATGTATGGGGAGGAATGAGTCCGTCAGGATTTGATTGTTCTGGTTTCATCAATTATGTCTTTAAAGGGTTTGGCTTTGGCTTAACGAGGACGAGTTACGGTTTAGCTGAGTTAGGTAAGACAGTTCGCTTATCTGAGTTACGTCCAGGCGACTTAATGTTTTTTAAAGCAAGGAATTTAAATACCACGAGGGTCGGCCATGTTGCTCTTGTTGTAGACACAACAGATGGTATAATTCAATTTATTCATGCTGCGCGAACAGGAATACGTATTGATACTTTTAATAACAGCAGTTATTATGTCCCGCGATATATAAAGTCTAAACGTATGGATTATATAGGTTACTAACTTTATGTCTAATTATACGATAAATAAAAGTCAGTGGCTATTCGTGTTTTTAGCAGGTTTATTCATCACGAATGCGGTTACCGCAGAGCTTATTAGCAATAAACTCATCGAAATCCCTTTAAACATTAATTTATTTGGAACCGAGCTTGGTCCGTTTGTTACAATTGTAGGTATTTTGCCTTGGCCAATTGTCTTTTTATTAACGGATTTATTGAATGAATTTTACGGTTACAAGGCGGTAAAAAGGTTAAGCTGGATTACTGCAATTCTCATTGCTTATTGTTTTATTATTGTTGGTCTTGCAATACAGATTCCTGCGTATGAAATCGAGGGTTCTTCTTTATCTGATGACTATTCATTTAACAAAGTGTTTGGTCAGGCCCAAATGGTTATCGTCGGTAGTATTTGTGCTTTTTTGGTTTCTCAGTTACTTGATGCCGTCTTGTTTAAATGGATAAAATCCAAAACAGGATCTAAATATATATGGTTAAGAAGTACAGGAAGTACGGTTGTTTCTCAATTAATAGATTCGTATATCGTCTTGTATATAGGTTTTGTTTTACCCGGCTCTCTGTCTTTTTCGGATTTCATGACGATCGCTCCAACTAATTATGTACTCAAATTAATCATTGCTATTCTGCTTACTCCGCTAATTTATTTAGGACATTATCTGATTAAGAAATTTGTTTTGAATCAAAAATCAGAAGTTCGATAAGCTTTGTGCCACAAAAGATACAAAATCGCTAGAATACTCATAAGGATACCAAACAGAAAAACTTGCTGTATGGACTGAGGTGTGCTGTTGTATGTAAAGATAGTTGATGTGGATCCTAGCATGATGCCAGCCTCTAATGCAATAAATATAGTGCCTGCTCCAACGCCACGTCTTTTAATGTGTGATAAATCGGCTGTCCATGCAAATAGAGTGGGGCTAGAAACCCCTGTAGCCAATCCAAATACAATCGCTGCTAATACAAATGAATTATATGAATCAACTCTAGACAATAAAATCATTGAAACCAGTAAGATGCAAACTCCAATAAGCATGGTTTCACGCCTTCCAATACGGTCTGAAAGTGAAGACGAGAAAAGCCGAACAAATATGGTAGACATGACATAATATCCAAAAAAGAACCCTTTGTTCTCTATTCCCAAGAATCCTGATATGTCAGGTGCAAGTACGAATATAATGCCAGAGCAAGAGGCAGTTAACATCATTACTACAGCTGCTGGAACCACAGACGGTTCTATAACATCTTTCCAATTTACTTTCAATTGACTTCCATCAAATTTCTCTGGTTTTTCTAAAGTTTCTTCAACTCTTAGGAGGAATAAACCTGAAATAACAGAAGTAAAACCAGCAATCAAAAAGAGTGCATCCATTCCAAAATTAATTCCAATCCATGATCCTGAAAACTGCCCAACACCAAAGCCAAGCGAGATAAAAGTTCCCCAGATGCCCATAGCTTGACCTCTTTTGCTCGCAGGGATTAAATCTGTTAATAATGCTGTAGTTCCGGTAGGGGTAAACCCTGCACTAAAGCCATGCAAAAATCTTAATATTAAAAAGAAAAATACTGAGAAAGAGAAGGGATAAATCCAAGAAATGAGCATTGAGAAAAAAATCCCAAAATAGATTACTTTTTTTCTTCCAATGGTATCAGTCAGTTTTCCCGAGAATGGCCGACTAATAGCTGCGGAAATAGTAAATAAAGTGATGATGAGTCCTTTTTTATCAGCTCCTCCAAGTTCGGTGATAAAAGAGTTTAATTCAGGTAGTATAAGATTGAAGCTGGTCATGAAAAAAAACATGGACAATGACAAAAGCCAAAAATTCTTTCCATATTTATAATTCATCCGACAAAACTACGTTTTAATTCATACTGAACATCTTTTTTTATATTTTGTTTAAACCATATGAAATACATATATACAATTTTTTCGATATTACTCGTGACTTCTTGTACTAGTCAGGTCAAAGAGTTGGACAATACTTTTAATGGTCGTGCGCTGCCGGAGAATACTTGCTATGTTGTGAATGGGGGTACGGAAAAGCCTTTTTCAGGTGAATATTGGAATCATAAAGAGGAGGGAAGTTATATTTGCGTGGCGTGTGATTCTCCTTTGTTTTCGAGTGACCATAAATACCAATCTGGTTCGGGTTGGCCTAGTTATTATGATGTTTTAAATGAAGGAAACGTGCGGAAGTTAAAAGATATGAGTTTGGGAATGGAAAGAATTGAAATTCGATGCAATACATGTGACGCACATTTAGGTCACCTTTTTAATGATGGTCCAAAACCGACCGGTATACGTTATTGTGTAAATTCAGCGTCTTTGAAATTTAAACCCTCAAAGCTTTGAGCGAGATTTCAAAAGCAACTTTTGGTGCTGGCTGTTTCTGGTGTATAGAAGCATGTTTTAAAGATCTTTCCGGAGTATCTGAGGTGATTCCCGGTTATTCTGGAGGAAGTCTCTTAAATCCATCATATGAGGATGTTTGTTCAGGAACTACAGGTCATGCTGAGGTTGCTCAAGTAGTATTTGATGGCACTAAAATTTCTTATGCAAAGTTGTTGGAGGTGTTTTGGTTTGTACATGATCCTACTCAGCTTAATCGTCAAGGAAATGATGTGGGTACACACTATAGAAGTGTTATTTTCTATCATAGTTTGGAGCAAAAGAACCAAGCAGAATTTTTCAAAGCAGAGTTAGAAAAGAAAAAAATATGGAATAAACCTATTGTTACAGAAATAAGTGCATTAGGTAACTTTTTTGGTGCTGAAAAATATCATCGTGACTATTTATACAACAATCCAGGAAATCCTTATTGTCAAATGGTTGTGCGTCCTAAATATGAAAAGTTTAGAGAAGCATTTTTGGTGAATTTAAAATAACTTCAAGCTTCCGGGGAAAGTCGAAGAACGATTCCATCAATAGCATCTTCAAGTTGTATTTGGCAACCTAATCTACTATTGTTTTTAACAAAAAAAGCTTGATCAAGCATGTCCAATTCAGATTCACTCTGTTCATTTAGAGGTGTTTCCGATTCTAAATAACATTGACAAGTGGCACACATTGCCATTCCTCCACATTCACCTATTACAGGGAGCTCATATGATTTGCAAAGCTCCATAATATTCATGTTCATGTCTGTAGGTCCGATCAGTTCATGTTTTTTGCCTTCTCGATCGATTATTGTTACCGTAATATCACTCATAAAACTTAATTTGAAATATTGACTATGTTATTTCCATTATAATTGGTTGCGTATTGTACTAGACCATATTGAGAACCACCTATAGGGCTGCCATCATATAGTGAGAACGTGGCATCGTTGCAAGTGTCTTTTAAGATTAAAAAATTATCAGGGTCAGGAAATAAAGGTGACGGACATGTTGCACCAGCATCAGCGGGAGAATGTCTATCAAACGCGATAAATTCATCAATAGATCTCCTGTAGACAATAATGCCTCGAGATCCCCCATTAACATAAGCCCATCCACCAACGCCGGCAAGTGAAAAATAACTAGGTAGATTTAAATCAATTGATATATTGAAAGGAACGTAGGGTACAGGGTGAGTTTGTTGGTTTCCACAGGATCCACTAGCCAAAAATAATGAGATTATCAATAAGATTTGTATTTTCATTTTTCAAAGATACCCAATATTGAGGAGATTTATTGCCATATCCATT
>JABJEE010000214.1 GCA_018665005.1 Flavobacteriales bacterium | reverse complement strand
GACTTGGCGTATTTCCGAACTTCTCTATAGGAATTGTGACCAATGATGGAAGTGTACCAGGGGAGGTAGAATCGGGTTTTCAGGATATAGAAATTGTGAAGCCCTCAATCAGTTCCTCTGTTTTCGTTGAATATAAGTTGAATGACAAATCAATTGTTGGCTTGGGCATGGGATACCAAAACAATGGTAGCAGAACAAAAAAAACAGATTTAGTATATGGAATCGACCCTATTACGGGCAATCCGATTTCAGACCCTTCCTTACCAACACAAGGTGAATTTAGATACAATCATCACAACGTAGAGATTCCCATATATTACAAGCATATGTTAGGAGATAAATTCTTTGTATTGATCGGGACAAGTAGTGTCATAAACATATCGAATACACAAACAAGTATTCAATATTTTGCTGATGACTCAAAAGAAAAAAATACGGAAGAGGACAAAAGTACTGAGTTTAGAAGGTTTAATATTTCCGGAAACATTGGATTTGGTCTTGACTATTTGAACACTGATAAGCTATCTTTATTTGTATTTCCTTATCTTCAATATGGTATTTTAGGCATCTCTAAATCCGCGTCTTTAAACCGAAACTTTTTGTCTATTGGAATTTCAACAGGAATTCGATTTTAATACATAAAAAAATGAAATATATATACGTCATAGTGATCTTAATTGCATTAGCCTCCTGTAATAAAAACGAGGCTATATCGATGCGTTGGGATTTAACGGGTTGTTCAAATCCTTGGGACAGCCACATTAACCTGGATACATTTACTACCGAAGGGTATAATCAAGGCATTTACGATTATCTCACAGCACAGGGAATCGAGGTAAATTATGTTTCATCTGAATTTGATTCGTCAAAAGTGGAGTTATGCTATGCCTGTCATTGCAAAACAGGAGAAGTTATAATCATTAGCATCCCCAAAAAAGAAAAACGAAAATTAAAAAAACTGGCTGGTAACAATCAGTTTAATTTAGAATTTTATTGATAATGTAAAGTCTAGCTAATGACTTATTAGTTATTGAATGAAGTTTTACGTAAAAGCCAAGGACTGGCTGATGTCCAAGAGTAATTAATTTAAAACAACCACTATTAACAAATCAAAAATGATAAAAACACTTGTCATTTCATTGGTATCCATGGTATTCATTTTCATGTCTTGTGAAAAAGATGAAAACAGCTGTGTTCCCGTACCTGAAATCAACAACGGGCCATGCATTGATTCATTGTTAATGGACAGCACATCAGCTTGTTTTGATTTATATGACCCTGTATGTGGATGTGATGGTGTGACCTATAGTAATTCATGTTATGCCACTATTTTTGGGGGAGTAAGTTCTTATGTTTCCGGAGAATGTTGTGAATAATTCATAAACTATCTTCTTGGCTTGACTATTTTTTCTTATTGCCTGTCATTATTGAGGAATTTTGAATGAGTTGATTTACTTGGGGATTAAATCACTACATTGTAGTAATTATTTCTTAATCAGGCATTTATAAATGAGTAGGTATTCAAATCTCATTTGGGTTTCATTGGCTTTTTCTATTGCTTTGGCAGTAGGTTTGTTGCTTGAGTATAAATTTTCAATTGTTCAAAAAATCAAATCATCTCTTGTTACTTGTCAGAATTCATGGAATGCGAAAGAAAATATAAAGATTACTGTAGACGAACTCAACCTCATAATTTCGGATTCTGCCTTGGCAGAGATTAAAACCCAACGTCAGAATGCAATAGATGGAAATCGAGATTTTTCATTTGTAGATGCAAAAATGGTTCATAACGGTGACACCGTTTTAATTCAGGCCCGATTAAAAGGAGATAGGGCGATACATTTTAATGATGAGTCCAAATGGTCTTTTAGAGTTAAAACGATTGATGGGAAAAGTATATTCAAGGTAAAGCGTTTTTCTTTGCATCGTGCTGGTGCTAGAAACTACATTTATGAATGGATTTTTCATAAAGCATTGCATTCAATTGATTTGATTGGATTAAAATACAAGTTTATTCGATTGAAGGTGGATGGCTGCG
>JABJEE010000023.1 GCA_018665005.1 Flavobacteriales bacterium | reverse complement strand
TAAACTTATTGATGTCAAACCTATATCCAAATCGAAGAGGAATTGAAATCCAGGTGTATTTATTTGCAGCATTATAAAAAATAGAGTTGTTTATATATGTCGTTACCGTAGTCGAGTCGTACAATGGAATCGAATCTATAGACCATGTTTGTGTATTTTGATTGAAAACAGAATCAGTCTGCCATTCAATGAAAATTAAAGAATCGACTTCTGCCATTTCAAGTGTGTTTGTGCCATAATTGGCCTTTTCACCCGTTTTCATCCAGCTGAGTCCTGCACCAAGGTCAAATTGTTTGATTTTTGCACGGTACATAACCCCAAAAGAAGAGCTCCATAAGTTCGTTTCCGTTGTATTCATTGGAAATGTAGAAGAATCATTACTCAAGATCAGATTGGAAGATGAATTAAGCATCCCCCCATAAAGCTGAATCTCATGGTTTATTTTATCCTCCTTTTCACGGTTTCCACCAGCAAGCATCATTTCTGATGGCTCAACTTCTTCTACATTGAGTGTAGAGTCCTGATTTTCTGTCTCAGTTGATAAAGAATCGATTTGAACTGAATCAATTTCGAAAGCTTCATTATTTATAATTGAATCCTCTGATTCACTATTACCTAACGAATCTACATTTACGACTACATTATTTAAGTTCTCATCAATCGCAAAATCTGTTTCAGAACCCTCAATCTCTGCATTTTCAGTAGCGTTAATATTCGAATTTCTAGTCTCAATATTCTTTTCAGGATTTGAATCTGCAATTGCCATTTCTTCAACTTCAGGTGGAACAATTTCAGATTCGTTATTCGAATTGCTACTATTAAATACCTCTTGTTTTTTGATTTCCTCCTTAAGCCAAAGGGGGTTGTTTTCATCAGCAAGCATATCAATTTTCTTCGCATCAGCTTGCAACACATTTTTTAAGGATTTAAGCTCCTCAGTTGACCTATTTTCAGTATCATTTAATGATTTTTCTTGTGCAATATTTTCCTCTGTCAAAGAATCTGCAATAAGGATGCTTTCAGACCTCTCATCCTTAATGCTGTCCAAAGTGGCTGATTCCATATTGGATTCTTGATTTTCTATTGAGACAATGGATTTGGTCTTGTTGATTTCTATATCCTCAGGCCAAAGCACATACATCATAATCAGACCAATTGGAATCAAGGTCCACAACCAAAAGAATCCGCCCCTTCTTTTCTTCTTTTGATCCAAGACATCAAGCTTGCTATTGATGTCATCTAAAAATGAATCAGGTACCTCAAAAGAGCCTTGCTCAGAACGCTCTTTGAAAAAATCGTCTATATGATCTTTCTCTTCTTTCACTGTTTGAGGGATATTTTATTCTCTATTATTAAACTCTTTAATTTTTTTCTTGCCTGTTTAATGTGCCATTTCACTGTTTCATAGGATATATTCAGCTCTTCAACAATCTCTTTAGACTTGTACCCTTCTATTGCATACAAATTAAATACAAGTTTTGTTGCTGGAGGAAGTACATTAAGCATTTGAAATGCAGCTTCACTATCCATAGATTCATAAACCTCTGGTTCTACTACCGATTCCTGAACGGTATCTGAATCACTCATTTTAAATAGCTCTTTGTATTTTTTGTTTTTTCTGAAATCATCAATAATTTCCCTTTGTACGATCGTTTTAATCCAAGAAAAATAGGCTGTCCCGGGCTTATATGAATTGATATTTGTCACGATTTTCACAAAGGCATTATTTACAATTTCCATCTGGTCTTCTTTATGGTTTTTATACCGTACTGCACTACTCATCAAAACATTGAATGAATAATGATACAAGTCAAGCGTAATTTTGCGATTACCCTTTTCAACCTCCCTTATGATGTCCTCCGTAACTTCCAAATGGTTTCTTTACAATCTAAAGTTAATTAATCATACTACACAACCCTAACTCATCTTGACTCTTTATAGAATAACCCAGCTCAAATGAGCCGGGTTACTCAGTATCACCTGAACTTAAGGGAGGTTCGAAAGTTCAGATGCAAAATCAGTATCAGTTGTAGCATCCAAGCTCGGAATTACTTCAAGATGTCCATCCACTATCGTTGCAGAAACTATTGCAGTATGCGGGACACCTCCTATAACGGCCATCGCGATAAAATGAACTGGCATTCCGACTGGTAATTGATAGTATGGCCCTATAGTATACACACCATTCTCAAAGCCCCAAACTGGAACCACTGAATTGGCACCGTCAATCGAAATAAACAATGCACTATTGAGGTTTGTAAATCCAGAAGGAAGCTGAACATTTACTGTTGTCATTGGTCCTCCATTGTTCATAAACTGGTCAATATTACACCAGTTTAAAGCATCAAAATAG
>JABJEE010000022.1 GCA_018665005.1 Flavobacteriales bacterium | reverse complement strand
ATTCAGTAAACCGTCTTTTATTAATAAGGATTTTCCAAACCATCGAGTCCTTTGACTAATGTATCCTAAAAAGGAGGAAGGGCTTTGAGTTGTAATTCGACACAGCTGATTCGATGCACAATACACTTTCTTGTTTTGCTTTATCATATGACGCAATAGAAACATATCATCACCACTCAAAACATGTTCGTGTGCATTCAGATTTATGCATTCCAGGTAGGCATTTTTTTCGAAAAGTAAATTTGCTCCATTACACATGATGGGCCTTTGCCAATAAGCACTGGCTTGATTTACGAAATTTGCAAGATAAAAATCAATTTCACCGAGGGATTGTACAATGTTTTTCGATTCAAAGTGCACAGGTAATACGATCAGGTCTGCTACTTCAAGTTTTTGAACGTCAGTAAAATAATTGTCTTCAAATTGAATGTCTGCATCCCAGCATAATATATATTTCGTTGTGGCTCTCTTTACACCTTCTTGTATTGCTGATTTTTTACCAAAAGCTGCCTCATTTAATGAGTGATTAGCGATTAAACTAGGATTCATTTTTTCAAACAATTCTGACCAGTTATCCTCCGAATGGTCGTTAACAAAGATGAATTTAGACGGGAGTATTTTTAAACGGTTAATGTTCTTGAGAAGAATAGAAAGGTTATGACATTCATTTCTAAAGGCCACAACGACAGTCAATTCCGAGCGTCTTATTGTTGAATCAGCCTTTGTTGTATTCACCTTTTGTGTATTTCTCCATCCGATGATGAGTATGAAATAAAAGAGGAGATATAAAATGATTAGAATACTAAACCCAAGCATGCTGAGTACGTTTTTTCACAAGTAATGTAGCTATTAGAGCAGGTAATATTTGATTTAAAAGCCATGTACTAACTGCCGCTAAAATAATTGATGGTACCGCGATGCCGATAAGCGTGAGAATTGTTATGGCTACAGTTTCCCGGACAATTAATTTCCCCATGAACAAAGAAGGAGAAATGGTTATGGCCCCAAACATGAGCATCACCCAGATGATGAAGTCAGGATTAAATGGAACATCAAATACCATAAGGGCCAATATGAATTGAGCTACAAAAACGACATATCTGAACATTGAAAGGCAAAGCAGGGTAAGTCTTAGATCTCTTGAAACTACAACGCCACTAATTTGCTTAAAGAATCGAAAAGGAAGTTTTTCAATTATGGAATCTCCATAAAAATAGAGGAGATATAGACTTAAATTGGCAAGAATTAAAAGTAAATGGTAGAGTACATGAATAGAGCTAGAATAAATAATTTGAAATGCAACGAGTCCCATTGAAATACTCATGATAAATTGTGCTCCATTAGAAGCAATGGTATTTACGATGATTTTCTTTCGACTTGATTTTGGAAAATAGAGCATACGACCAATAAAATTTCCAGCATAGGCAGGAGTAATGATTCCAGAGACAATTCCTGATAGAAAAGAATGTACCTTTTGTTTTTGATCAACAGTTTCATCTCGAAGGATGACATTCCATTTTTGCCATTCAATAAAAAGATTTAAAGGCATTAAGAAAATTAAAAACACGAGTGCATCATAGTGAATTGTAGATGTAAAAGATATGCCATTGGGCAAATCGGAAAGTCTGCTATTGAGGTAATAAAGAAGCAAGCCTAAAACACCTAACTTTAACAATAGGAATGAAATCGAATGAAATTGTTTAGATTTAATCACTAAAACCAAATTGAGTGTCTGAAGATAAGATAATTCTCGGAATTGACCCAGGTACCACAGTAATGGGTTATGGACTTATTCATATAAAAAAGAAAGAAATTTCTATGCTCAATTTTGGTATCATTCAGCTTAAAAAAATAGAAACCCACCCCGACAAACTCAAACGTATTTTGGAGCGATTGAACGGATTGATCCTAGAGTTTAAACCAGATGAAATGGCAATTGAGGCCCCTTTTTTCGGTAAAAATGTACAATCTATGCTTAAACTGGGAAGGGCACAAGGTGTAGCCATTGCTGCAAGTCTAAATCACAATGTTCCTTATGAGGAATATTCTCCAAGACGAATAAAGCAAGCCATTACAGGAAGTGGAGGTGCTTCCAAAGAGCAGGTGGCAGCCATGCTACAAAGTGTTTTACGATTTGAAGAAATGCCTAAATATCTTGATGCTACTGATGGATTAGCAGTTGCTTTGTGTCATCATTATTCAAAGGGAATAGGTGAAAACAATAAGAACAAATCTGGATCCTGGAAAGGATTTTTGAATTCAAATCCAGATAGATTAAAATAGCACACTTGATAGAAATATATACAGATGGGAGTTCAAGAGGGAATCCAGGGCCGGGTGGTTATGGAATAGTACTTTCATATAACACCAAAGAAAAGGAAATCTCGGAAGGGTTTAGAAAAACAACGAATAATCGAATGGAACTCATGGCGGTAATTGTTGCATTAGAATCATTAAAGACAAATAAAATCCCGATAAAGGTCTATTCAGACTCTAAATATGTTATTGATTCAATTACCAAAGGCTGGCTAAAATCTTGGATTAAAAAAGGATTCAAGGGAAAGAAAAACAAGGATTTGTGGATGCGTTATGATAAAGTTTGCAGGGATTTTGATATTACATTCCAGTGGGTTAAGGGCCATGCAGGAAATATTAAAAATGAAAGGTGCGATGTGCTGGCCGTCGAGGCATCTAAAGAATCCAAGTTAAGTATAGATGAAAACTACGAATCAATAAATAATGATGGTAATGATTTATTCTGATTCAATGACAGTTACAAAACCATGTTCATTTACTATAGTTCCCCCTAGCATTTCTCCCGATAGTTTATAAAAATAAACACCATCTTTACATTTTTCAGCACCATTATCTGTTCCGTCCCAAAGTAAAATACCGGTTTGATCAACTTTGTCCCACATGACGTTTCCCCATCGATTGAAAATAAGAATATTGTAAGATTTGAAACCGTCAAACGGTAATGTAAATAAGTCATTCACGCCATCATCATTGGGTGTAAATACATTTGGAATCCAAATGATAGGATCACTGATGTCGATGACTACCTCAAATTCATCTGTACAGCCTATTGCATCCGTTATCGTAAGAATCACCGGGTATTGACCGCTTGTAGGATAACTTTGTGTTTGAGAGTCACTTGTTCCGCTATAAATCACATTACTATTTCCAAAATTCCAGGACCAGCTTATTATGGGTATGCTATCAAAACCAGAACCATCTACAAACACAATTTCCTCATCTTGATCTGCAGGATTTGGAGTTGCTGTAAAAAAGGCATTTAAACCATCGTCTGAAACCGAGATTTCATTTAAAGGATAGATGACTTCACATCCCAGTTCATCCATAATTGTTACTTCGGGGAAATAAGTGTCTGCCTCTGGGAAATTATAAAAGAAACTGAGCGTGTCTTGCATGGTATTCCCATCTCCTAAATTCCATATGATAGAAGAAATGTCAACGGGGTCATTCATGACAAAGTTCGCTCCTTGGGCACATTCTCCAGGAGTTTGGAACCAGCTTGGATTTCCGCTTGGACCTCCGACGGTAAGGTAGTCTACGAGAACCGTATCATCCGTGCATCCATATGAATCAGTTATTGATAGGGTTAGGGAATATATACCAGGAAGCGCATAAGTGTTACTTGGGTCTTCTAAAACAGATTGGTTCCCATTTCCAAAGTTCCAAATCCACGATTGAATTGATCCATATGAAAAAGAAGAGTCTTCATATGCTCCAAATATCGGAGGACATGTATATTCTCCTTCCGAATTAATTGCAGCTCCCGTGAAGGTGTAATTGGGGTATGCTGTAGGAATTGAAACCGTAATTAAATTGCTTGCTGTATCAGTACATCCATTGGCATCCGTTACTACTAAATCGAGATCATGTGTTAAACTCGTTACACCGAAAGGGACAGATGATTCATTAAAAATAGTATTCAGATTAATTTCATCAGAAAAAATATCTCCATCAACAAGCCATTCGTAGGTTAAAGGCTCAAGGCCGTCTGAAGCATTAGAAGTAACAATGTTTCCACCATTACAAATGACATTTTGTACAGAGTAAAATGCATTAGGCTCTGTTATGGTAATAGGAATTGATGCAGGTGTTGATCTACATCCAAATTCATCTATTGCGACCAACTGCCCATAATATATACCATTACCAATAAATGTGTGATCAAAAGGGTTATTGTCATTTACGGCAAATGTTGATGCATCATCCGTGAAACTGTATTCAAAAGACGTTAAGTCGAGACCGTTAAGTGATATTGAATTGTTTGAAAAAGTCACCAAGAAAGGAGAGCATCCTACACTGTTATCCGGAGATAATACTGCAAAAGGATTTGCTAGAACGGTTACCGGTAAGGTCGCGGTTGCAGAACACCCAACACTGTTAATGGCATTTAGTGTCACAGTATAATTACCAGAAGTTGGGTAAGAGTAACCAATATCAGGACCATCACTGATGACATCTCCATTTCCCATATCATATTCCCAGGCGGTTAATGGGTGAGGAGTTGGTGGGTCAGACCAAGAGGTACTCAAATCAAACAAGTACAACGAATCTCCTGAACAGATGGAATCATTTGAAAGGGAAAAATCCGGACTCACAGTAGATATATTGACCTCTCTTGTAGAGCTGTCGCTGCATCCCGTAGTATAATTGTGTATGACTTGTTCAATTGTATAGGTTCCGTATTGAGAAAATGAATGACTGTAATTGCCCATATCAAGGTCGTCCAATTCAGGGTCGTCTAGTGTGTCATTAGGCATGCCGTCCCCCCATTCCCAGATCATTAGGATGTCATCAGGAGTCAGTCCATGAACTGCTTCATCCGTGAATAAAACTTCTACAGGGAGGCTTCCAGGATTGCAATATAGGGTTTCGTCTGGCGCAAATTTTGATACAGGAGCGTTAATGTAAATGAGAGAATCAATTTGTAAAGAATCAATACACCCTCTGTAATCAACAACAAGTAAAACATCAAAATATCCCGTATCAGAGGAATATTGAAAGGTTGGATTTGCTTCGGTTGAATTCCCATCTGTAAAATCCCAGAAATAGTTAATTTCTGAGGAGTCAGGAAAACTAGGAGTTGTTGTGATAAACGAATTAAAATTAAAATCAGTTTTAATGCAGTTGATTGTCGTATCGACGGTAAAATCAAGGGAGTTTAATTCTCCAACTGAAATGTATTCGGAGAGATTAACGATTCCAGTACACCCAGAAGCAGTTGAGATCTCTAAGGTCACGTCATAAAGCCCATTTGTGTAGGTTTGAACAGGTGGATCTTGACCAGAAAACGTTTGTCCATTTCCAAAGTCCCATTCCCAGCTTGTAATTGGGTTTAATGGGTTAGGAGCGCTTGATGTATCACTGAATAGGACATCCAAAGGATTACACCCCCCTGTTACATCTGCTACGACATATGGAAGTATTTCTTCAATGTTAATATAGTCCACTATGGTTGTGACTCCTGAACATCCATTTGCTGTTACCATAGACAAAGAAACTGTATAGCTCCCACTCGAATTATAAGTTTGGGAAGGAGGATTCTCTCCAGAGAAGGTTTGCCCGTTTCCAAAGTCCCATAAATATTCAACACCGCCAGCCGAAGTGTTTATGAAATTTACGGTTGCTGGAGAACAATCTGTGGTGATGTCTGAAGTGAATGATGGAGAAGGAGTTGCTTCAACCGTAATGTCTGCAGCGATGCTTCCTGAACACCCGGAAATGGTATTGTCCGAAGACAATTGAATATTATATACACCAGGAGCAGCAAATGTGAATGATGGATCTTGAGTAGAACTGCTTCCTTGACCTCCAAAATTCCAATCCCATTGATTCGCCCCTGCTGTTGAATTGTCAGTAAATTCAACCAATTCACCAACACATACTACTGTTGGAAAGGACAGGTCTGCTTGGTAATTAGAAATGGTAATTTCTTCCACGGAGCTACTTGAACAAGAGTTGTCGGTATTCACCATGTTAAGCGAAATAGTATACGTTCCTGCGGCATTGTAGGTCTGATCTGGAGGGTTTTCGACTGAAGAAGTATTTCCATTTCCAAAATCCCATTCATAAGTATATTCACTGCCAGAGTCAGAATCATTTTGAAAACTCAAAGTTAATGGCACGGTACAGCCCAACCCTAGCGGTGTAATGGAAACTACAGGTGATGGCAATATCGTAATATATGCAGGTTTGACCTCTGCGTCAGCTTCTCCGGCACTATTCGTTGCCACGAGAGTAACAGTATATGTTCCTTCTAAAAAATAAGTATGGGTTGCAGATTCGTCCGTCGAACCATTTCCATCGCCAAAGTCCCAAACATACTCTTGTATTTCAGGCCCACCATTTAAAGATGAATTATTAAGGAAATCAATCGTTTCTCCAACACAAGCAGTTAACGGCGTAGCTGTGAAATCAGCCACGGGTGCCTGGGCATTGATTGCGAACACGCAGAGCAAGCCCGAAAACAGGAGAAACGGTAATTTAAGCATAGTTTAGTCGCATAAATGTATGAAAAAGACGTGTCTTAACGTTATTTAGATGCTTCATTCTTAGATAATAATTGAAGTATACCATTTTTCAATGTCCTGAAAGTTGGTGTTTTTACGTTCTGCTAAATCTTTAATTTGTTCCTCTGTTACTTTTCCAACTCCAAAATATTTTGATTCGGGATGCGCAAAATACCATCCACTAACTGAAGCTGTCGGAGTCATGGCCAAACTTTCGGTCAGCCCAATTCCAATATTCTCTTTGACATCAAGTAAATTGAAAAGTCCGATCTTCTCTGTGTGATCAGGGCATGCGGGATATCCTGGAGCAGGTCTAATTCCGCTGTACTTCTCTTTTACAAGGTCTTCATTTGAGTGTTTTTCACCTTTAGCATATCCCCAAAAATCGATGCGAATGCGTTCATGTAAATACTCTGCCAAAGCTTCCGCAAGTCTATCAGCAAGAGCTTTTAAAAGAATGGAGTTGTAGTCGTCGTGATCATTTTCAAATTTTTCAATGTGCTTATCAATACCAAAACCGGCGGTAACGGCAAATCCACCAATGTAATCGATGTTATCATGATCTTTTGGGGTAATAAAGTCTGCTAATGCAATATTGGGTTGACCTGTAGCCTTTTTTGTTTGCTGTCGCAAGGTTCTTTGAATATGAAGTATTTCAGAACGGCTTTCGTTCGAATAGATTTCAATATCGTCACCAACTGAGTTTGCTGGAAAAATACCATAAACGGCCTTTGCCATTAACCAATTATTGGCTGTGATTTTTTTAAGCATTTCCTGAGCATCTTTAAAAAGAGATTGAGCCTGTTCTCCCACTATTTTGTCTTCTAAGATATTCGGATACCTTCCATGGAGTTCCCATGTTTGAAAAAACGGTGTCCAATCAATATATGGTGTAATATCGTTAAGTGAAACTTCATTTAAAACCTCCACGCCCAACTTGTTCGGTTTAAGAACTGATTCCTTATTAAAATCAAGGATTAACTTATTTTTTCTTGCTTTTTCTATGTTTAACAGAGTTTTGTTGCGCACATGTGCAGCATGATTTTTTCTTAAGGTGTTATATTCTTCCTTCAAATCACCAAGGAAAGATTGTTTTTTATTTCCCAATAGACTTTCAACTACGGTTACGGAACGCGATGCATCCAAGACGTGAATGGTATTACCAAAGGTATAGTGCTCGTCTATTTTTACGGCGGTATGAACTCTAGAGGTTGTGGCGCCACCGATTAATAAGGGCGTTTTCATTTCGACCCTTTCCATTTCTTTCGCAACATGAACCATTTCATCCAACGATGGAGTTATTAGACCACTCAATCCAATAATATCCACGTTTTCTTCAATTGCCCTATCAATAATTTTTTGAGCAGGAACCATAACTCCCAAATCAATAATTTCATAATTATTACACCCCAAAACTACTCCAACAATATTTTTTCCAATATCATGAACATCCCCTTTCACTGTCGCCATTAATATTTTACCAGATGATTGTATTTTTCCACCTTTTTCTTTTTCAATAAAAGGCAAAAGATAAGCTACCGCTTTTTTCATGACTCTTGCGGACTTAACCACTTGAGGAAGAAACATTTGACCGCTACCGAAAAGGTCGCCTACTACATTCATTCCGCTCATTAAAGGGCCTTCAATGACCTCGATGGGTCGGTCGTATTCCTGCCTACATTCCTCAACGTCGAGATCAATATATTCGACTATTCCTTTGACCAATGCATAAGAAAGCCTTTCTTGAACATTTGTGTCCCTCCAACTAAGATCTATTTCTTTTTTCTTTCCTTCTCCTTTTACTGTTTCGGCATAGCTCAGTAAACGTTCTGTTGCATCTTTTCTTCTGTTAAGCAGAACGTCTTCAACATACATCAATAGCTCTTTATCAATGTCAGCATATATTTCAAGCATGGTCGGATTTACAATACCCATATCCATACCATGGGCTATAGCATGGTATAAAAAAGCAGAATGCATGGCTTCTCTCACCTTGTTGTTTCCTCTAAATGAAAAGGAAACATTGGAGACGCCACCACTCACATGAGCACCCGGAAGATTTTCTTTAATCCATTTTGTAGCATTAAAAAAGTCCAAAGCATTGTTGTTGTGCTCCTCCATCCCTGTAGCTACAGGAAAAATGTTTGGGTCAAAAATGATGTCATTTTTGTCAAACCCAACGGCATTAACGAGGGTATTATATGAGCGTTTACATATTTCGACGCGTCGTTCAAAATTATCCGCTTGTCCGTTTTCATCGAATGCCATAACGATTACAGCAGCTCCATACCTTTTGATAATCGAAGCTTGTCTAATGAATTCTTTTTCCCCTTCTTTTAATGAAATGGAATTAACTACACCCTTACCTTGAACGCATTTTAGTCCGGCTTCAATGATTTCCCATTTTGAGCTATCGATCATGACAGGAACTCTGGCTATGTCTGGCTCTGAAGCAATGAGATTCAGGAATCTCACCATGGCTTCCTTTCCATCAATCATTCCTTCGTCCATGTTTATGTCAATAATTTGAGCGCCTCCATTTACTTGGTCGAGAGCTACCGCAAGTGCGGCCTCAAAATCTCCAGATTGAATTAGTTTAAGAAAGGCACGTGAACCAGTCACATTGGTTCTTTCTCCAATGTTTATAAAGTTGCTTTCAGCCGTTACAATTAACGGTTCAAGTCCTGATAATTTGAGTGTTGTAATAGACATTAGCTTAAACTTCTTGGTTTGTATTTTTTTGCTCTTTCTGCAATTTCATGAATGTGATCAGGAGTTGTGCCACAGCAACCACCAATAATATTAATTAATCCCTCTTTTAAAAAAACTTCAATTTGATCAGCCATCATTTCGGGAGATTCATCGTATTGTCCAAATTCATTGGGTAGCCCGGCGTTAGGGTGAGCACTTACATTGAAAGTTGAGGTTTTGTCTAAAATCTGCAAATAAGGCCTCATTAGATTTGCTCCAAGCGCACAATTTAATCCAATGCTAAGCAAGGGGATATGAGATAAAGAAATTAGAAATGCCTCAGTAGTTTGGCCCGTTAACGTTCTTCCACTTTGATCTGTAATTGTCCCTGAAACCATTATTGGCAAAATTATTTTCCTTATTTCAAAAACTTCCTGAATGGCATAAAGCGCTGCTTTTGCATTGAGTGTGTCAAAAACGGTTTCTACAAGAAGAAGGTCTACCCCTCCTTGCATCAATGCATCAACTTGTTCTTTGTATGCGTCGACTAGGTTATCAAAACTAACCGCTCTATATCCAGGATCATTTACATCTGGGGAAATGGAGGCAGTACGATTGGTCGGACCAATCGAGCCGGCAACAAATCGAGGTTTGTCTGTAAATTCTTGAGCAACCTCTTTCGCGATTTTTGCACTTAAGTAGTTGATATCATAAACCGCTTCTTCCAGATCGTAGTCTGCTTGCGCAATTGAAGTGCCAGAAAAAGTATTGGTTTCGACAATGTCAGCACCTGAAGCAAAATACGCTCGATGAATATCCTTTATGATTTCGGGTCGCGTTATGGACAATAAGTCATTATTTCCTTTGAGTGGTTTATTGTGGTTATCAAAAGCTCCTTCCCGAAAGTCAATTTCTTCCAAGTCATGTCTTTGAATCATTGTGCCCATGGCACCATCCAAGATCAAAATACGTTTTCGAAGTAGTGATTCAATAGTCTCTTTCATGTAATTAAATAAAGGAAGAAAGGTAAAAGATTTGTGCTTATCTTTTCGGATGAACCGAATGGATTTGGCACCTTGCAATGAGAAAAGCAGGTTGCCAAGGTTTCATAGGGCCAACCCCTCCACCTTTCTTCATAAGTTGATAAAAAGAACGTGAAGTAAAATTAATGTAATTTAGTTCTTGAAATATCTTAATATGACTGAAATCAGAAAAAAAAATCGTTTTGTAGCTGCATACAAGGGTTTAATTGCTGTATTCAGAAGTGAGCAGAATTTTAAAATTCATCTATTTGCTTTTTTTATACTTGTTTTTTGCGGTTGTTTTTTTGGGATATCCAATGTAGAATGGATTGCAGTATTGATCTGTGCTTTTTTGGTATTAGCATTTGAGATATTTAATACGGCTGTAGAAAAGTTGTGTGATTATATGAATCCAGATTTTGATTCACAGATTGGGCGAATAAAAGATATCGCTGCCGCTGCCGTATTAACTTGTACGATTATGAGCATCGTGATAGGGGTATTGGTTTTTAAGCCATACCTAATGAAAATGTTTGGTGATTTAGTTTAAAGAGCGATCCTGGTAATGCCTGTACAATTTCTTTTAGCTCTAACGTCAAGACTATGTTATGAAGACTTGAGACTGAAAAAGCAGATTTAGATACGAGTGTGTCAAAGTGAATTTCGTTTTCTTCTTTCAATATTTGTACAATCACCGATTCTTGTTTGGTCAAGTTCATATTTGCTCTAACTTCAGACGAAGTATTATTCCACCCCATAAGCCGATACAAATCACCTGTATTTTCTAATAGGTTTGCTTTTTGGGTTTTTATTAATGCATTACATCCTTTGGAAGAATCAGAAAAAATAGAGCCAGGGATTGCCATAACTTCTCGGTTGTAACCATTTGCAATTTCCGCAGTAATAATGGCTCCTCCCTTTAATGGAGATTCTATAACAATAGTCACTTCTGACATTCCAGCAATTATTCTATTTCTTTGAGGGAAACAATATTTTGAAATTTTATGATCAATACCATATTCGGTCAGTAAACCTCCATTATTCAACATTTTTTTTGCAAGATTTCGATTTGACCTAGGGTATATGGTGTCTAAACCATGACCGAGAACTCCAACGGTGGGTATTTGATGTTTTACGCAACAATCATGAACAAAAGTGTCAACCCCACCCGCCAGTCCGCTAATGACAATAAAATCTTGTCCTTGGATACTTGCTATTAGTTTTTCAACATTCTCTTTTCCATAATTGGTCGCTCGTCTCGTACCAACAATAGATATTATTTTTTTATTCAACGCAACACTTCCTTTATAGAAAAGAGTGATTGGAGCATCGGGACATTCTTTAAGCAAGTTAGGATAATGATCATCTTCCATGAAAAGTGTTTGAACGCCATATTTTTCATTAAAGTCCAATTGTTTTCTTGCTTTGGTTAAAGCTTGAGGAATATTCATGCTGATCAACAGCTCTTTTTTTAGATTGAATTTTTTTTCAAGAGAACAAAGATTTTCCTCAAATAAAGCATTAATGCCATTTGTTCTTAGGCATAATTGCTTTAGTTTTTGCTTGCCTATACCTTTTAAATTTGACGCCGCTATTTTATATAAATCCATTCTTGTTATAAAATTTTATTAGTTTCGTTATATAAGTTAACTAAATTTT
>JABJEE010000213.1 GCA_018665005.1 Flavobacteriales bacterium | reverse complement strand
TAATTACCAACTTGCTTTTTTAACACCTGGGATTTTACCGGAAAGAGCCATCTCTCTAAAAGTAACCCTTGAAATACCAAATTGTCTCATATAACCTCTTGGTCTTCCTGTCAATCCACATCTATTGTGCTTTCTGATTTTTGATGAGTTGGCTGGAAGCTTTTGGATTTGCATCATTGCGTCCCATTTTGCATCCTGCACCTCGTCAGAAGCGTCAGTTGATTTTAAAATTTTAGTAAGCTCAGCTCTTTTTGCTTCGTATCGAGCTACTAACCTCTCTCTTTTTCGCTCTCGCGCTTTCATTGATTCTTTTGCCATCTTCTATTTTTTTATAAATGGAAATCCAAATTGATCTAATAATGCCTTCGCTTCGTCATCATTTTCTGCCGTAGTCACAAAAGTGATGTCCATTCCAAGTATACGATTTACTTTATCTATATCTATTTCCGGAAAAATGATATGTTCTTTAATTCCTAGGTTGAAATTACCTCTACCATCAAATCCTTTTGGGTTAATACCTCTAAAGTCACGAGTTCTAGGAAGAGAAACAGCAAGTAATCTATCTAGAAAATCGTACATACGATCTCCTCTCAAGGTAACTTTAGTTCCAATTGGCATTCCTTTCCTCAATTTGAAGTTAGAGATGTCTTTCTTAGAATTGGTAGTAATGGCTTTTTGACCCGCAATTTTAGTTAAGTCAGCGGCAGCACTTTCAATTAGTTTTTTATCGGCAACAGCATCTCCCATTCCCTGACTTAAAACAATTTTACTCAGTTTCGGAACACTCATTCTTGATTTGTATCCGAACTTATCAGTCAAAGATTTAACAATCTCTGTATGATATTTTTCTTTTAATCTTGGCTTATAGCTCATTACTTAATCACCTCCCCTGATTTCTTTGAATATCTAATTAACTTACCTTTATCATCATGTTTTTTGCCAGTTTTAGTGGCTTCCCCATTTACAATTAGCATCAGATTCGAGATGTGGATTGTTCCTTCTCTCTCTTCTATACTTCCTTGAGGATTATTTGCACTAGGTTTAACATGTTTTTTAATCATATTTAAACCTTCAACAGTTGCTCTCAGCTTATCACGATCAATTCCAATAACAGAACCTTCTTGACCCTTGGACTCACCACTTATGACTTTTACTGTGTCTCCGACTTTTACGTGTAGTTTCTTTTGCATTTCTTAATGTTTAAAGCACTTCTGGTGCTAGTGAAACAATTTTCATAAAGTTGTTATCTCTCAACTCTCTGGCTACGGGGCCAAAAATCCTTGTACCTCTCATTTCACCCGTTTGATTTAAGATAACGCAAGCATTATCATCAAATCTAATATATGAACCATCAGGTCTGCGAATTTCTTTTTTCGTTCGTACTACAACGGCTTTCGCAACAGTACCTTTTTTTACTTGCCCGTTTGGCATAGCGCTCTTAACGGTGACAACAATTTTATCTCCAATAGAAGCATATCTTCTTTTTGTGCCGCCCAATACTCGGATGCACAATACCTCTTTGGCTCCTGAATTATCTGCTACTGCAAGTCTTGACTCTGTTTGTATCATTATTCAAGTTATTTAGCTCTTTCGAGAATTTCTACTAATCTCCAATTCTTAATTTTACTCAAGGGACGTGACTCCATGATCTTTACCGTATCACCGATATTACAATCATTTTTTTCATCATGAGCAACGAATTTGGATGTCTTCTTGACAAACTTCCCGTATTTTGGATGTTTTACTTTTCGTTCAACAGCAACCACAACAGACTTGTCCATTTTATCACTAGTAACGATCCCTATTCTTTCTTTTCTTAAATTCCGCTTTTCCATTTTGCAATTATTTTAAGCTTTTGCTTGTCTTTTAGTGACTTCTGTATTTAATCGTGCAATCAACTTACGCATTGACTTGATTCGCATAGGATTTTCTATGGGAGCCATTTTATGAGTCATCTTAAGTGTTTCCATTTGCGATTCAAAATCTATCAATCTGTTTTTTAAATCTTCGTCTGACAATTTAATTATCTCTTGCTGTTTCATTTTTTTATTTTACTGGTAAAACATAATCATTGCGAACAACGAATTTGCATTTCACAGGTAGTTTTTGTGCAGCCAATCTCATGGCTTCTTTAGCTACCTCATAAGGAACACCATCAGCTTCGAAAAGAATTCTTCCAGGTCTTACAACAGCTACCCAATGACTAGGAGCTCCCTTACCTTTACCCATTCTTACCTCAGCAGGTTTTGATGTTACTGGTTTGTCTGGAAATATTCTAATCCAAACTTTACCCTCACGTTTCATAAATCTTGTAACAGCGATTCTCGATGCTTCAATTTGACGTGATGTAATCCAACCTGGCTCCATCGTTTTTAATGCGAAAGATCCAAAAGCTATAGAAGATCCTCTCTGAGCCAAACCTCTATTTCTTCCCTTCTGTGCTTTTCTAAATTTTGTTTTCTTAGGCTGTAACATTATTCTTAGTTTCTAAAATTATTTTTTCTTTCTATTACCCATTCCTGGTTTTCTCATTCCTCCAGATTTGTTACCTGAATTCATACCTATATTGGGAGACAAATCTCTTTTTCCATAAACTTCGCCTTTACAAATCCAAACCTTAATACCTAATCTACCATAGGTGGTATGCGCTTCTGCTAAAGCATAATCAATGTCAGCTCTAAAAGTATGAAGAGGAGTTCTTCCGTCTTTATACATCTCAGAACGCGCCATTTCAGCTCCGTTTAATCTACCAGAGATTTTAATCTTAATTCCTTCAGCCCCCATTCTCATGGTACCTGCAATCGCCATTTTAATAGCTCTTCTGAAAGATATACGTGCTTCGATTTGTCTTGCAACTGCATCAGCAACTAAACGTGCATCTAATTCAGGTCTTTTAACTTCAAAAATATTGATTTGAATTTCTTTTTTTGTCAGTTTTTTAAGCTCTTCTTTTAGCTTATCAACTTCTTGACCACCTTTACCAATAATTACTCCAGGTCTAGCTGTGTTAATCGTAACTGTAACTAACTTTAAAGTTCTCTCAATGATTATTTTTGCAATACTAGCTTTAGCTAAACGAGCTCTTAAATAATTTCGGATTTTGTCGTCTTCTACAAGTTTATCTTTGTATTTCGAACCACCAAACCAATTTGATTCCCATCCTTGGATGTAACCTAATCTATTTCCTATTGGATTTGTTTTTTGTCCCATTTCTTTAATTATTTTGAGCCATCAACAATGATGGTAACATGATTTGATCTTTTTCTAATTCTGTGAGCTCTTCCTTGAGGAGCTGGTTGTATTCTTTTTAGCATTGCACCACCACCAACTTCAATCTTACTAACGATTAAGTTTTCTTCGGTAATATCTGCTTCTTCATTTTTTTGTTCCCAGTTGGCAATTGCAGATCTTAAAAGTTTTTCAAGACTTTTAGCTGCATCTTTACTACTGAATTGTAAAATGTTCAATGCCTTATTAACTTCAACACCACGAATCAAATCTGCAGCCAATCTCATTTTTCTTGGTGAGATAGGTGATTTCTTCAATTGTGCTATTGCAATTGTTTTTTTATCTGCTTTAAGCTTTTCAGCTCTTAAACGTTTTCTTGCTCCCATAATTAC
>JABJEE010000212.1 GCA_018665005.1 Flavobacteriales bacterium | reverse complement strand
TATGAGCATTTTTTATTAGATGAATTTCAAGACACATCTCGATTACAGTGGTTAAACTTATTGCCACTGTTGAGGGAATCATTGAGTAATGAAAAGGAGAATTTAATTGTTGGGGATCCCAAACAATCTATTTATAGATTTAATAATGGTCTGGCAGAACAATTTGTGAGCTTACCTGAAATATATAATCCTGAAGAAGACGATTATGTGTCTGAAGTTTCACGTTTTTTCAGTCAAATGGGTATAAAGAAACCTTTGGTTGATAATTATCGGTCTTGTTCTGAGGTGGTTTTATTCAACGAGAAAATATTTACAGATTTCAGTAAAAAGCTAGATGAAAAGTTTGAAAAGTTTTATGATTCAGTAGCTCAAAACCCAATATCCAGTAAACAAGGTTTTGTGCAAGTGATTTCTGAAAAACAGAAGAGAGACCTTGATCAAATGGTTTTAGATATATCAAAAATCATAAAAGAGTCAGAAGCGGGAAATTTTGATCTTGGTGATATCTGTATTTTAACTGCAAAAAATGATTTGGGTGTTCAAATCGCAAACGAACTCACAAAGAAAGGCGTTTCTGTTTTCTCTCAGGAATCCCTTCTAATTTCGAAAAACATTCAAGTTCGTCTTCTTCTTTCTTATTTAAAATGGAGAATGCGTCCAACGATGGATACTTCTAAAAGGCAATTTGCAGAATTGTTTTTTAGGATTCAAGAACATGTGGATGATCGATATTTTGACTTCATTAAGGAGAAAGTAACTCCTTCTGGCTATTCGATAAAGTTTTTTGATGATGAGTCATTTTTAGATGAGTTTTTTGAAGGTCGAAATTCGTTTTTTAAGCCTTTTGAAAATATTTATGAGCTCGCCCTTCAATTCATGAACATGATGTCCTGGACAGATGTCAATAATCCATTTTTACATCAATTCTTGGATTTGGTCTTTCAGTTTCAAAACAACCGTCAGTCAGATCTTTCCAAGTTCCTAGAATATTACGATGAAAATAAGTCATCATTTGCTTTAAAAATGCCGGATACTAAAAATGCAGTGCAGATTATGACAATACATAAGGCGAAAGGCTTGGAATTTCCAATTGTTATAATTCCCGAGATGGACTTTGGCTTATCTTTAAGAAGTGATTCAAAATTCTTTGTGAAAACCGAGGATAAAATACTCTATACGAATTTATCAGAAACGAGTCTAATAGAGGACATCAACTCTAAGGCAGAGGATGAAAAAAATCTCATTCTTTTGGATAAGTTGAATATGCTTTACGTCGCATTTACGAGGGCTGAAAGGCGGTTGTATATCTTTAATCGATATGACGGCAAGTCTGGTCTTGGAGCAATGTTTCATGATTGTTTGAAAAATGCCTTCGAACTGAATAAAGACGATAAAAGTCTTGAGTATGTTTTAGGGTCGGAGGTCAATAAATACATTGGAACCATATCAAAGCCTAAAGGTGATACCGATTTTTATATTCCTAAGGATATTGAAATTGATAGCTCAAAAGTGAAGCTCATTTTAGGTGATGATTCCAATGAAGATTACAGTACTCAGGAAGAAAGGTTGTTTGGGATTTATTTTCATCAATTTATGTCTGAAATTAATGACTCCTCAGAAATGCCCGAGGTACTGCGTCGTTATCAATCGAATGATGCCATTGACACTTCCATTCTTCTAAAAATGAAAGATGCTGCTGAGTTGTTTTTTGAATTAGCCAATAATAAAGGATTTTTTGAAGGATCGGTTAAAGTCTACAATGAACAATCCATTTTATTAAAAAGTGCCAATGCCTTACGTCCAGATAAAATAATCGAAAGAAGAAATGATGTAATCGTAGTTGATTTTAAAACCGGTAGTGCCTCACCCAAGCATCATGAGCAAATTTGGAATTATAAGTCTGTTTTGGAGGATGTTTTTAATAAACCAGTTAAATCGATTTTATATTATACTCAACAAAATAAATTAATCGAGATTTGATTTTTTAGTTTTATTACACATTTTCAGAAAAGTGTAAATAATAGGGTGTGGAATATCTCGTGTTGATGAAATTTGTGGACAAAATGCACAGCTAACAAAGAAATCGCTTTTCCTTAAACTGATAATTTCAGGGTCTTCAAAATGATTAACCGCTTCGATGTCTACAAGGCCGAGTTCAAGCTGTTCAACCAGCTGGGGATAAAGGCTATACCTCGATGAAGATAGTTCTACATTGTTGAAGTTTTCATAAAGCTGATGAAATGTTTTGCTTCTGGGCTCAATGGTGATTCTTTCAAAACTACTTCCGGAAATCAAGTTTTCACTGATTAATTTCTCTTGTTGGGAAAGCAACTGGTTCTGTGTAATAAGGTGTTCTAGAAAAATTTTAAACCCTTCGCCTGTTATCAATACCGGTATATTCTTGTTTGATATTTTTTTAAAAATTCCATTTAAATAGAAAGGGTTTTCAATCGGTCCTGGGGCAATCCAGATACCATCATATTGATTAAAGTAACCCTCCTTGTGTTTAAGGGCTTCACTTATTTTTATCCAATAATAGTTCAGTTCAACTTCAAGGAATTCGGAAGAATGGTCAAGAGATAAGTTTGTAGCATGGTGAGCATTAAAGGTAAAATTATAATCTCCTATAATAGCTATTTTGAGTGCCTC
>JABJEE010000211.1 GCA_018665005.1 Flavobacteriales bacterium | reverse complement strand
TTAATCCCAGAAAACATCAAAGAGCAATTAATCGTTGAATTATATTCTAAATAATCTTATAAAACATGGCAATTTTAGATTTTCAAAAACCAGACAAAGTAATAATGAATCAAGCTGATGAATTCAGCGGTGAATTCGAATTCAGACCTTTAGAGCCTGGATACGGTATTACTATTGGTAATTCATTAAGAAGAATTTTGTTATCCTCATTAGAAGGGTTTGCAATTACTTCAATTAAAATTCAAGGTGTTGATCATGAATTTTCTACCATCAAAGGTGTTGTAGAGGATGTGACTGAGATTATTTTGAACTTAAAACAAGTTAGATTTAAGCGTCAAATCGAAGGAACGGATTCAGAAACAGTTAGTTTGACTGTAGCTGGGCAAGACAAATTAACTGGTGGTGACATCGGTAAATTTACAAGTGCTTTCCAAGTTCTGAACCCAGATCACGTGATTTGTAATATGGAATCTTCGGTTAGAATTGAGATGGAGCTAACTATCAATAAAGGTAGAGGATATGCACCAGCTGATGAAAACAAAGTAACTACGGCTTCTTTTGGAACTGTATTTATTGATTCAATTTTTACACCAATTGTGAATGTTCAATACACTATTGATAACTTCAGAGTTGAGCAAAAAACGGATTACGAGAAGTTAATCTTCAATATTCAAACCGATGGATCTGTTCATCCAAAAGAAGCATTGAAAGAAGCAGCTACAATTTTGATTCATCATTTCATGTTGTTTTCTGACGAAAGAATTACTCTTGAGAGTGATACAAAATCAGAAACGGAAGAATTTGATGAAACATCTCTTCACATGAGACAACTGCTTAAAACGAAGTTAGTTGATATGGATCTATCTGTTAGAGCATTGAATTGCTTGAAAGCAGCTGATGTAGAAACTCTCGGAGATTTAGTATCATATGCAAAAGCAGATTTATTAAAATTCAGAAATTTCGGTAAAAAATCATTGACCGAACTTGAAGATTTAGTTGATAATAAAGGTTTGACATTTGGAATGAATGTTTCAAAATACAAACTTGACAAAGAATAATTATAATGAGACACGGAAAAAAAGTAAATCATCTTAGTAGAAAAAAGGGACACAGAAGAAGTCTTCTTTCTAATATGGCTTGCTCTTTAATTGAACATAAGAGCATATCAACAACATTAGCTAAGGCGAAAGCGCTAAGGGTATATGTTGAGCCATTACTTACAAAGTCAAAAACAGATTCTACTCATTCAAGAAGAACAGTTTTCTCTTATCTTCAGAATAAAGATGTGGTATCTGAATTGTTTAGAGACGTTGCTCCTAAAATAGCTACTAGAAATGGTGGATACACAAGGATCATTAGAACCGGTTATAGACTCGGTGACAATGCTGAAATGTGCATGATCGAATTGGTAGATTTTAACGAAGTATACACCAAAGAAGATAGTAAAAAGACTACTAGAAGATCTCGAAGAGGTGGGAAAAAGTCAGATGATTCAGTAAGTACAGAAGCTCCAGTAGCAGAAGCAACCGAAGAGACTCCAGTAGCAGAAGCAACTGAGGAAGCTCCAGTAGCAGAAGCAACAGAGGAAGCTCCAGTAGCAGAAGCAACAGAAGAAGCTCCAGCAGCAGAAGCAGCAACGGAAGAAGCTCCAGTGGTTGATACTCCCGAAGCAGCAAAAGCCCCTGAAGAGAAAAAGGATGATGAAAATCCTAAAAAAGAAGATAAATAATATTGTAATTTCAAAAGAAATTAACAGATGTTGATAAAAAAGGCGATGGTTTCATCGCCTTTTTTTGTGTTTTAGTGCCTTGATTTGTAGTAAGTTTCTAATTTTACAAAAAAAATTGAATGTCTGAAAATCAAATTGCAGTACTTGTTCTTGAAGACGGGACTGTTTTCAAAGGAAACGCCATAGGTAAAATTGGAACAACTACTGGAGAAATAGCTTTCAATACCGGAATGACTGGCTATCAGGAAGTATTCACCGATCCATCTTATTATGGTCAACTACTCATTATGAATACCTCCCATATCGGAAATTATGGGGTACATCACAAAGAACAGGAATCAGATTCTATTAAAATAGCAGGATTAATTACTAAAAAATTCTCTCACGGATATTCTAGAGCATCAGCGAACGGATCACTTCAGGAATTCATGGAACAAAATGAGACTGTTGGTATTTCAGATATTGATACCCGATCTTTGGTGAGACACATTAGAAGTAAAGGAGCAATGAACGCCATCATTTCATCCGAGATTTTAGATGAAAGTGAACTCAAACAAAAAGTAAAAGAAGTTCCAAAAATGAGTGGCCTCGAATTGTCGTCTAAGGTAAGTACCACAACTTCATATGAGTTGAAACCTGAAAATGCTGAATACAAGGTATCCCTTTTGGATTTAGGTGTTAAAAGAAATATTGTTCAGTGCTTAGTTGAAAGAGGCTGTCACGTGAAAGTTTTTCCCCTAAATTCTAGCAAAGCCGATTTGGACAGTTTTAATCCAGATGGTTATATGCTCTCCAATGGCCCTGGAGATCCTTCTGCAATGCCTAATACGGCGAATTTAGTAAAAGAACTTGTTGGTGGTAATATTCCCATTTTTGGTATTTGTTTAGGGCATCAAATATTGGGTATGAGTCAAGGCCTGACTACTGAAAAGATGTTTAATGGACACCGAGGCATCAATCATCCTATTAAAAACCTAAAAACGGGCAAAGGTGAAATCACTTCTCAAAATCATGGATTTGTAATTTCTAAAGAAAGTGCAGAGAATCATGCTGATATCGAGATTACCCACCTTCACATTAACGACAATACCGTAGCTGGAATCAAGCTAAAGAACAAAGCTGTTTTTTCTGTTCAATATCACCCAGAAGCGTCTGCGGGGCCGCACGATTCGAGGTATCTTTTCGATG
>JABJEE010000210.1 GCA_018665005.1 Flavobacteriales bacterium | reverse complement strand
TGAAGCTAACAAGGAAGTTAAAAAAATTGGAGGAGACATCAGTTTCAACATAGGCAGCTCAGAATTAAACAATAATGGTAAAAAAGAAATATCCAAACTGATCAAATCAATTAAAACAGACATTAAAAACTGGGATGAATACCTTGAAAACCACAATGTGAACATATTTAAAGATTCTGTTTACCGATTAATGATTATTGTAAACGGTTATGCTGATGCTCAAGGAGATGAACAAAAAAACCTTCAACTCTCGAAATTGCGAGCTGAATCTGTAGCAAATGAAATACTAGAGCAGGTTAACGAATATGATTTTGGTCAAGAATTATTAATTGATGTCGACATAAAAGGTCGAGGCGAAGCGACCCCACCCAACCTAAACGAAAAAGATCTTAAAGCAAACAGTCCAGAAAGAAGAATCAGTAGAGTTAGTATGGTAGTTGGACCCAAAATATTATTGTACGAGAATTAAATAGGTGTTGCGTTCCTCAATTCCTTTATAAAAACGAAGGAGGTTTTCTGAATTCTATCTTGGCATCCCTAAAAATAGAAGAGGTATTTCTGATACTTAACAAGAAGCTCTTGTTCCCCCCTATTGGTGTCCAATAAAATGATAGCGCCCAGCAATGCATATTCCTATTTAAAGAAAAATTGGCGTTTGTCACGCTCCTATCCATAATGTTTAAATTAATATTTCCTGATAGATTCCATCGCTTCGTAAAACTTACATCTCCTCTAACACTCAATGATTGAATAAAAATCAATGGATCCGGACTATTTACAGAAACATTCTGATTGGCCTGAATAGAGTATATGTGAGACATACTCATCTTCCAAGGAATATCAAAGAAAATAATCTCCTCTGGGTGAAGAGCAAAATAATTAAAATCCGCATTCCATACATCGTTTCTTTTTGCCTTCTCTTCCTCTATCTTTTTTCGAGATTTTTTTGGAGCCAACAACAATGTTGTTGATAAATTTACATTTAGAAAACGCCCTAACCCTTGATCATTAGAAACGGCATAATCCCCCATAGTTTTTCCAGATAGGCTGTCCCAGGCATATGGACTAAATGAAGCCGTAGCAACAAAGTTTAAATAATCTTTGGGGCTTACCCTCATGTTTAAATTGATATTAGACAATTTCATTGAGTCTTTTTTAAAATTATAATTACCCACAATTGAAAATTGATCTAAAAGCCTGACCTTTTTAAAACCAGTAACCGTATCCTCATCTGATTTAAATTTGAGTTCCAATGTGTTGTTAATCGCAAAGGTCAAGAAAGAAGACTCTGAGGTATTAGAAACATTATAAAGACTCCTCTCAAATTTGGAATATGTAATCGTTGATTGATTTACTCCAGCATCTACGGAAATCAATGGATTAAGCATTGGTACATAACGATAACCAATAGTTGGAGTCATAATGTGCCTCATTTTAGCCTTGTTCCTACCAATAAAATCAAAGTAAGAATAAAGCATTGTTGTGGCATTGACATTTAAATTAAACTCATGAGACAAAGATGCCTTCTTAAGAGTGTCTATTTGAGTGTTATTATCAATCGAATTATAAGACTTAGATATTTCTTGAAAATTCAGTTTACTTGCATAAAAAGCACTAGGCGTTATTTTAACAATGTTGTTAAATAATCCTCCGGTAGTTTGAATGGTCATGGACTGTTTCATACCATACATGAACTGATCAGAAATACGCGAAAAATCACCTTGACTGAGTAACGAATCTGAAAAATTTGACCTGTTCTGACCATCAAAATTATAGGAAAAACCGAGACGCTCTATCATCTTTTTAAATTCATTGTTTGACCTCTTTATGAATTTTTTAAAAGGGAAAACTCGTGTGACATTTGCAGTCAATATGGGACTTACTAATGAAATGCTCTCCGCTAAAGAATTTTGTCTTAATGAAATTTTCATACCCATATTGATGGGTTTTCCAGGGAAGCTCTTATTTAAATTAATATCCGAGTTGAAGGAATTATTAAAATAGCTTGGATTAATGGGGTCAAGGTTATTTTTAGATTGATTATCGGAAATAAAATTAACATTTGATGAAAAAGCCCAACTCGGGTTAGATTTCGGCGCTTTTCTATGAGACCAAATAACTGTTGCCTTATTTTGACTTTGGTTATCCGGAAAACCAGTTCGGAATTGCTGAAACCCAAGCGACAATCTTCCTGTGTATGCATATCTTTTTGCATAATCTAAATCATTTCTTATCCCCCAACTCCCCCTACTGTATAGGTTCGCATAAACAGATGTTTGAAAGTTTTCATTGATAGGGAAATAATAGCCGAGATTTTGAAAACCGAAACCATAAGCTGATATCGGTACCATTTCAGGAAAAAGTAAACCATGGGTTCTTTCTTTTTGATTTGGTATCAATGCAAATGGTAAACCTAAAGGAGTTGGAATTCCATTTATCCATAAATTCATAGGTCCAGTAGCCACCCTCTCTTCTGGAACAATTACCCCCTTCGATAGCTGAAAATGATAATGTGGTTCTTTTTGATCACAGGTAGTGAGCTTACCTTTCAACAAATGAATTTCATCATTTGAATGTTTTTTGGCTATTTCCATCTGAAAATAAAACTCATCCTCTTTTAAGTTGAGCTCTTGAATAAATCCTTTTTTGGTTTTGAGGTTATAACGCATCTCTTGACAAACCATTTCTTGTTGCCCATCTTTAAACTCTGGGAATTCAATAGGGTTTCCAATTGAATCCAATATGAACTTTGCACTTAATTCATTCTTATTTAGATCTATTTCTATAAAACCAGCGGTTAGCAATATATCCCCCATCTTGACTTCAGCACCCCCATACAAGAAGACCAGCTTATTTTTGACATCTGTATATATTGAATCTCGTGCCGAATAGTTTATGATATCATTAAAGTCCGAATCGTTTACATATAAGGTGTCCCGAGTATCAACTTGACAGGTAACCGTAAAGGAATTCTGTATTATTAACAAAACAAAGAGTATAAAATATAGTATGGAATGAAGTTTGCTCAATAGGAGTGAACTAAATTTGTTTGTATGCAGAATGTAAAGACAAAGCTACCAATTTTCACAATGTATTGTGTAAACGTAAGAACATCTCTTTTAATTGTTCTGGTTTTACTTTTTACAAATAATATCAATTCCCTATTTGCACAGAATGCAGTTCAAACTATTGTAATCGATGCTGGACATGGAGGAAAAGACCCTGGATGTCATGGGAAATATTCAAAAGAAAAACATGTTTGCTTATCCATGGCCTTGAAATTAGGCGAATTAATAAAAAAGAAATACCCAAGTGTTAAAGTTATATTCACAAGGGATACGGATGTTTTTGTAGAGCTCGCAGAAAGAGCCAATATTGCAAACAAAGCAAAAGCCGATTTATTTATTTGTATTCATGCAAATGCCGCCTCGCCTGCAGCTTATGGAACAGAAACATATGTTTTAGGCCTACACCGAACTGACGCTCAACAAAAAGTAGCATCAAGAGAAAACTCAATCATAAAGCTTGAAAATGATGGAGGTGCGCAATATGAAAATTTCAATATCTCTGCAGATGCCATTATAGCAAAACGTTTGCAGTTATCTGTTTTCTTAGACCATGCCATTTTATTTGCCCAAAATATACAGAGAGAATTCAAAAAATTGGGTAGGCATGACAGAGGTGTTAAGCAGGCTGGTTTCGTCGTATTATATAGAACTACAATGCCCTCCGTATTAATAGAAACCGGCTTTTTAACCAATCCAAAAGAAGAAAACTTTATAGGAAAAGATTTGGGTCAAAATAAAATGGCAAATGCCATGTTTGATGCTTTTGTCAAGTACAAAAACAAAATAGAAGGCACCGATTCAGATATAAGTGAAACAAAAGGAGAGCCTGAAAAAATGGACAAAGAAACCAATACTGATTCTGAGATTACTGATGATATTGATAAGCTAGAGAAAGAAAATTCCGGATTAATTTTTAGAGTTCAAATCATAAGCTCTACCAAAAACCTACCATCTCATTCAAGTAGATTCAAAAATGAAAAAGACATTTATAAATATTTTCAGAGTGGTCTTTATAAATATTGTGCCGGAAATTTTGGGCAAAACATAGATTTAGCTAAAAATCACAAGATTAAAATGAGAAATATGGGCTTTAATGGTGCATTTGTGGTCGCTTTCTTGGATGGAGAACGAATTGGTATTGAAAAAGCTATTAAATTAGTAGAAAATTAAGATTTGAAATTTCAAAAAGAAATAAAGGCAGGTGTTATTGCTGCATTTTCGATTGCTTTATTGGTGCTAGGCATCAATTTCCTTAAAGGCTCCAGTTTTTTTGGTGGAGACGACACATATCATTCCTATTTTGAAAACACCAATCAGCTCATGGTGGCTTCTGATGTGACCTTAAATGGAGTAATCATTGGGAAAGTAACCAATATTGAAATCTTACCTCAAAACACCCCTAACCGACGTGTAAAGGTTACGTTCAATATTCAGAATAAAAACATAAAAATTGCCAGAGGAAGTACAGTTGAAATTGGCTCCCCGGACTTTTTCTCTAAAGGACTTATTCTAAAAACAAATCC
>JABJEE010000209.1 GCA_018665005.1 Flavobacteriales bacterium | reverse complement strand
TAAATTTTTGGATTTCGAATGGCAAACCATTTTTTATGGGTTCTTGAATCCCTACTTCATATTGCTTTAAATGTTGAATGTAATTGTAAATACCTATTCCCGCGGCCATTGTAAAAAGTACGGAAATGACTGCTATACCTTTTTGTTTTCTCGTTATGCTCATGATTTACTTGTTTAAAATGTTAATACCTTTTCCCAAATCAATACATGTCAATTCATTCGAATCATCTGCAAACAACAAATTCATTCGACCATCTTTATTTATGTCGTCAACTATTGGAATAAACTCACTCCTCCCCTTTAACTCGAATTTCCTTATCGCTTTTCCATTATCGATATCATAAAAAACAATAGAGTTTTCATATTCATACAAGAAAACAATGCATTTATGCTGATCTATCTTAAGGAGTTGATCAGAAATGAAATAAGAGAAATAATCCTGATTTCCGAGTTTTAGATTTTCAAAGTCAACCTTTTTGACAAAGTTGGCATTCTCATCAAAATGATAAATAGCACCACCGTTGCAAATGAGATTTTTGTTGGGAATCTTTTTAAAATTTCTCGTTTCCGATTTCTCATTAACCTTTTTCGTCTTAATAATTTTCCCGTTGATGTCATGGGTTACCAAATGAATGCCATAACCATCTCCACCATATGATTCCCCAGGATCAAGTCTGTAATTATATTTTGGAATAGTAATTCTAACTTTTCCTTGGTCTTTTGAAAAAATGAATGAATTGTGGCTTGACCCAACAAATAGTTCCCTTTTATCTCCATGATTATCCCAATCTCCATTAAGAGAGAATCGAGACAGTATTTTACCATTCTTACCATTTACAGAATAAAATTCAGCCCCAATTTGATAAACCAAATCTTTCGTTCCGTCCAAGTTTAAATCCTCAACTATGGGTTTTTCTAAAAATAAATAGGTTGAACTGAAATGTGTTTTAACCTTAAAAACCAATCGGTTGTCTCCCATTTTCCAACCATTGAAGTCTTCATGAAAATGCTGCCAAAGCGTTTCTCCAGTGCTCGGATTTATCGCCCGTAATTCGCCTGCTTCAGTACCAAAAACCAAAGCATCTTTCCCATTAATTTTAATGAGAACCGCCTCACTTTCGACATCACCAGAAACAGGAAGAGAAAATTTAATATCTCCTTTAAAGTCAGCGCAAATAAATTCATCATTGTCATTGCCAAAATAAATAAGGTTATTGTATATAAGCGTTCCATTCACATCCAAATCACCAAAAGAACCATGTGAAAAATTCTTGACTCTTTTTCCTGTCTTACGATTGATAATATGCACTCCATTTCTACTATCAGTAATGTATGCGTCACGATAATTATCTCCATTAGAACCAATTACAAGGTAAGAGGGTGTTAATGAAATATTTGTCCGAAAAGTGGTTTTACCAATTTCCGTTTCCCAGATTTCTGATGAGGAAACTTTCGTTCTTTCTTTTGATTCGGATTTAACAAAAGACAGGATTAATAAAAGTATGGGTACACTAACTAGATACATCTTATTCATAACTCAATTTTTAAAATATTTAACGAAACTCACTTAATATTGAAATGAGCATTCAAAAATTAGTTACAAAAAAAGGCGACCGAAGCCGCCATTTCATCATGTATATTAATCATTAGATATTTTCAATGACCATGGCGGAAGCTCCGCCTCCCCCATTACAAATCCCTGCTCCACCTAACTTTCCACCATTTTGCTTTAAAACATGAATTAAGGTCACCAAAATTCGAGAACCTGAGTTTCCAAGCGGATGACCAAGCGCAACTGCACCCCCATTCACATCTACTTTAGAAGCATCAAGCCCCAATATTTTTGTGTTTGCTAAACCCACCACCGAAAAAGCCTGATTCAATTCCCAATAGTCTATATCAGAAATCTCTAGATTGGCTTTTGACAAGGCTTTTGGAACAGCCTTGGAAGGTGCTGTAGTAAACCATTCTGGTTCGTGCGCAGCATCTGCGTATGATACAATTTTAGCAATTGGTGTTAATCCATTTTTTTCTACAGCTTCCTGTGAAGCCAAGATCAAACAAGATGCTCCATCATTTAATGTAGAAGCATTAGCAGCAGTAATGGTTCCTTCTTTATCAAATGCAGGTCGTAAATTTGGAATTTTATCCAAAAACACATTCTTAAACTCCTCATCTTGATCCACTATTTTAGGATCTCCTTTTCTTTGAGGCACCTCAACAGGAACTACTTCATCAGAAAATTTTCCATTCGCCCATGCTGCTGCGGCTCTCTTGTATGACTCTATTGCGAAATTATCTTGATCTTCTCTTGTAATATTATGTTCTTTGGCACAGAGCTCTGCACAATTCCCCATAGGCACTTTATTATAAACATCAAGTAACCCATCTTTTGTGATTCCATCTAGCATTTGAATATTTCCAAATTTTGTTCCTGAACGCCCCATCATATAATGTGGTGTCATGGACATATTTTCCATTCCTCCCGCAACAACTAGATCATTGTCTCCAGTTAAAATAGATTGTGCAGCAAGTGCAACGGACTTCATTCCTGAAGCACAAACCTTATTGATGGTTGTGCAAGGCACATCATTACCTACTCCAGCGCCCATGGCTGCCTGTCTAGCTGGTGCCTGACCCACTCCTGCTTGTAAGACATTACCCATAAAAACCTCATCAACTAAGGATGGAGAAACATTCCCTTTAGATAGAGCTCCTTTAATAGCTACTGACCCCAATTGACTTGCAGGAACTTTCGATAAACCTCCCATGAACGAACCCATTGGCGTTCGCACAGCAGAAACGATATAAACGACTTTTGACATATTTGTTATTTTTTGGATTACGAATATATGAAATTGAATCCTAACTGATACAGAGACAATATTCTATTTTCTTGAAATATTTTATTTTAATATCAATTTTGTGTCTAATTTTAGACCGATGAATTTCAATCTAGATTATTCAGCCTGGTGGCTTGTTGTGATTGCCTTAATTTCTTTTGGACTCACTTTTCTTTCCTATTCTAATAAAACTGGATTTCGTGAATTATCTGTAACAATCAGAGGTCTTCTGCTATCATTTAGATTCTTCTCTTTGTTCATGCTTGGATTTTTATTGTTAGGGATTTTATTC
>JABJEE010000208.1 GCA_018665005.1 Flavobacteriales bacterium | reverse complement strand
GTATTTTTTTTGATTTGTCTAAAGTAAATACAGAGTCAATGTTTCGATTGTTTTTTAAAACCGAGCTATTTTCTTTTTTTACAAGAACATCTATGCGATTTTTAGAATTACTTTTTTTAAGTGATTCTATTAGGGGAGTTGCCAAGATAACATCTCCGATAAAAGCCGTTTGAATGATTAAATATTTTTTAGCCATTTAGTCGATTAATGAGACAAAACCCTTTCTAACCATAACAATTCCATCTTCATCTTCAGCTTCAAATATGTAGACATATACATCATTCGTCGCTTTTTTACCATTGGCTTGAATGTTGCCATTCCACCCTTCATCTTTATCATAAGATTCAAAAACCAATTGTCCCCACCGGTTAATTATGGATAGATGATAGGTCGCGAAATTCACGTTGGATACGACAGGCTTAAATATAGGATTGATGCCGTTAGGCGTGAAGGCGTTAGGAATGTAGATTTTGGGACTGTACAATAAACACAGCTCGTTGGAAGAGCTGATTTCAGAGAAGTTATAAGTATTGAAAACTTCAATAGCTTCTATACGATAACATATTTTTCCATTAGAACCCAATCCATTGACATCATCAATATAGCTCAGTTCTGTTTGGTCTAAAATTACAATAGGGTTTGAATCGTATATGTTATTGATTGATCTGTAAATATGGTATTCGAGAATGCCCCCATCAAATCCTTCATAAGCAGACCAATTTAAAGTGTTTATCATGTCGTAATCTTCAGCAGACCCCTCAAGATACATGGTCTTATTGGTATTGGCATATGTACCTACGGTTCCACAACTATCAATATATTTTGTCCGATATTCCCAGGATTGATAATTCGGATTTGATTCCTCATCGAGAAAGAACACTTCGTTCCCATTGGCATCGCTTCGGCCTATTTCTTCATATGCGCCACTAAGATTTCTACGTTGAAAGATAATTTCAGTTATACCAACGGATTCATCAATATAATCATAAAGCTCAATCATGTCATCATTTACTGTGGCAAGTTTGAAGTAATGAAACGCTGGCTGTCCTGGAGTGGGAACAAAAAAGAATGAAGGACTAGAAAAAGCACCATACCCATCCGCAAATACAGCGTTTATAAAAATCGTATAATTTTGATTACCAATTACGGGTATTCGAACACTAGTGTCTTGGCTGATCTCTTCCAGATTCCAACTACCGTCCACCAAACTCCAGATTTCATAAAATTCAACCGGTCTTCCTATGTATGGCGTCCAAAATATATCTGCTTCTTGGTCACACATGTATACATCGGCTGTAGATATCATAGATGTATTAATACTTGATTTGGCTGAGGTTTGAAAAGTAACCGGGACGTTAGTTGTGTAGCACGAATCAAAAGCTGCAACCGAATAGGAGTAGGGGCCAGCCGTTAAATCTACAGTATGGTTATAGTTGACATTTGATATTCCCCAAACTGTATCAAGATCGAATAATATCCCATTTGCATCGAAAGTATAAATAACATAGCCGTAGGTGTCACTTTGATAGTTTTGATCCCATTGAATGAGCATGTCATTTGTAACAGTGTCAATACCCACAGATAATATCGTAGGTTTATCAGGAGTCAGCATGTCCTCAAAATCGTCTCCTACTTTATTAGATGTGAAAGCGCAAGCTGATGTTGGTAAAACAATTTGATATTGAAGAAAGGCTTCGCAAATGTCAATGGTGTCTTTGTAGCTCGTTATATTATAATCAACACTATCAATTAGGGTCAATGTTCCTAATGGGTATTCTCTATAAATGTGTGAATACGCATTGTAATAAGGGGCATAATCCAGATTTGGATTGTTCCAGCTTAATAAAGCAGTTCCGTTACCTGGATTGTTCAAACTTAAATATATGTTTCTTACCGTGTCCGAATATTTTTCTGTATTTCCGCAAATACCGGATTTTGCCGATAAATAATAATCATGTGCAGCAGTTACACCATTAATTACATAATTGTCAATATTAATATCAGCAATGTTGGCGATTAATCCATCTTGAATGGAATAAACTCCGTACCCAACAAATGATCCATTTGGGTCAATAATTGAATTCCAAAATAGTGTGATATTGTCACTGTCGTCTGTTTGGATACAGTTGATTTTTGGAGCGTCAAGAATCCCTGAATTGATAACATTAATTCGAACTGTGGCGTAGGTTATTTTCGGTAC
>JABJEE010000207.1 GCA_018665005.1 Flavobacteriales bacterium | reverse complement strand
TTAAAATAGTTTTCAGCATCAAAGTCTCCAGGGTAATGGGTTTCCTCTTCAAGTAATTTTGGAGTATCCATTCGATCTAGGGCATATGTTCTAATTTCTTTTTGTTTTGCATTAAAGGATATGAGATACCACCTGTTTCTATATTCTTTTAAAAAGAGAGGAGAAACTTTTCTTGGCTTTTCTTCTGCTTTTATATAGCTTGTATATAAAAACCAAACCTGTTTTTTACGTTGAATAGCTTCCAATAAGAGAGGTAAGAATTCATTGCCACCAATTGAGGTAGCCGATTCAAATTGAATATATTGACTTATTTCGTTTTCTGATGTGCCTACAGAGATTCTATCGACGATTTTATCAATGGCATTTCCAAATTCTTTGAAGAAGGGTGCGTCCTTAAATTGATGCAAGGTATCCACAGCATATTTAATGGAATGCAGCTCATCTTCAGTCAATGGGATGTCATTAATGCTATAATTAGCATCTTCGTAGAAATAACCTCGTTCTCTTTTGCTGTATTTGATTGGTGCATCGTGTTCCATTTTCATGTTGAACAGATCTTTTTCTATGGTACTATCACAGATGTGTTCTCCGCTAATAGAGCCATATAGTGATTCCTCACAAGCTTCTCTAAGTTCTTTCTTTGAAGGGAATGGCTTGTATTTATTCCGTAACATTTTATCTATGATACGGAATCGGATCAATGCATTCTTAATATGTGGCATTTAGATTTTAACTTCTTTTTTTTGGTAACCAAAAAGTTCATAAAACTTAATAGCTTTTCCAACAGATTCCGGAACGTCCTCTTCCCAACTAGAGGCTCCTGCTTTTATTTTGGACAAGACATCGTCTGACATAATGTGCAATAGTTTAGGGTTAAATTCCTTAATCTCTATTATTTTATCGTTGTCTCTCATGTAATTTAACAATCCGATAAGATTAGGCGCAATTTCAATATTGTTCAGGTCATAAATCTCACCATCTTCAACATTGAAAGCAGGATATACATAAATCTTCATGTGGTGACCAAATCCTCTTCCGAAAGCCTCCAAAAGTCCACCGGGTAGATTTCCATAATATTTCTCCTCAAAAATGGTATTTAAATTATAAACACCGAGAATTACTCCTATCAATTTCCCTTTGGCTATAGGGGCTAGGTATTCTACCATTTTGTAGTGCTTTAGATAATTAGATACCATTACAGTGTATCCCAAGGAGCTAAGTAAATCAGCCCTATCAATGAAATCTTGCACTAATATTTTCCCGTCGGCTGTTAGGTCTTTTAGGGTCAATTCAAAAACGACTGAAACGTCTTCCTCTTCCACATCATTCTCTTCCATAAATGCCTTACGACCATTTTCGATCATATCAATATGGACCTTTGTTACGGGTCGAAATCTTCCCCGTGTGAGTAATATGTTCTTTTTGTAAAGGGCAGTAGTCGGTTGTAAAACGTTTTTAGATAAATCAAACATAGTGGAATCGGTTATGCCTCTTTTTACCAAGTTTAATGCGATTACTCGATTGTCTACGTTTTCAAAATCTGGCCCTTTGATACTGAGCATATCGATTTCTATTCGATCTCGAGGAATTCGATGGATCAAATTGCTTAGAAATTCCTCAATGTTTTCATGCTTATGATAGCATGAATATATGAGATTAACACCTAAGATGCCCAAAGCTTCTTGCTGTCCTCTATGACTATTGTCATGCATTTTCACATGCAATACGATATTATTTGGTTTGCTTTCTGATTTTAATTGGAAACGAATACCTACCCAGCCTTTACCTTGATTTGTTTTATGGTAGTTTAAAGATTCTACCGTATTACAAAAGGCAAAAAACTTAGACTCTTTGTATTTATTAGGAAGGGTTGTTTTCAGATTGTCAAATTCAGTATCGAGCATCGTTTGGAGCCGTTCTTCACAAACATATCTTTTTGCTTTCCCATACATGGAATCCGACACTTTCATGTCATAAGCAGAATGTGTGAATGCGATTGTTCCCGAACTCCCTCCAGCTTTAAAAAAATTTGCAGCAACTTCTTGTCCAGCACCAATCTCCGCAAAACACCCATAAATGTCCGTTTGAAGATTGATTTTTAAGGCCTTTTCTTCTGTTGTTAAATGTCTTGTTGTATTTTCCATAATTAATTGAAGGGATCCTTAAAATTAGGATTATTAATGAAAGTGGTATCGGTTAAGGTCAATAAGAATTTTTTAAGTAGAACTTTTTCCTGAGCATCTAATTGCACTCCACCTTGACTGGCATATTCAATTAATGGATCAATGGTTGGAGAAGTGTGAACCCCAGATGAGTAATGTTCAATGACTTCATCGAGTGTACTAAACCTTCCATCATGCATATAGGGTGCCGTCAGCTCAATATTTCGAAGACTCGGCACTTTGAATTTCCCATCATCATTGGAATTGTTGGTGACTAGGGATCTGCCTAAATCAGAAAAAGTATTGTCTAATCCGTTATTACTGAATTTTTTCACCCTCATTAAAGGTCCGTTATGACAATGAAAACAATCCGCTCCATTTAAGCTTTTAAATAAATCGTATCCCGCCCATTCTTCTACTTCAATGCTCTGTAGAATCTCATTTTCATTAGATGAGAGAGGAATATTGTACTCATATTTATACATTACATCAAATTTTGAGCTAGAAGATATAATGGTTCTAAGAAATTGTGCAATTGCTTTTGATACCTTAGTGGGATCAATGCCTTCCTCACCAAAAGCTCTGAAAAAATGGTTTCTGTAAAAAAGGTCAGCACTTAATTTGTCTACGGCCTGTTGCCATTCTTGATGCATTTCAATAGGATTTGGAACAGGCTCAAGGATTTGAGCCTCTAGAGAGCTTTCTCGACCATCCCAAAAGAAAAAATCTTCCCATCCCAAGTTAAATAAGGGCATCGCATTTCTAGTACCAGAAATACCATCAATTCCAACAGAATACTGCGAGCTTTCTGCAAAGGCATTTTCGGTTAAATGACAACTTGCACAATTCATTGTATTATCACCACTTAATCTTTTTTCATAAAAAAGAAACCTGCCTAATGCAATACCTTCCTCTGTCATCGGGTTATCGTCAGGAATGACCATACTCGGGAAATGAGATGGGGTGGACATTGAGTATGGGGTTGGGGTATACACCTCATCCTTGTTGCATGATAGGCATAGACCAAGAAAAATAAATATATAAATGGAGTGCTTCATGGTTGGGGAGTTAAGGCAATCATGAAATTGTTTTTAACCTTCTCGGCCAAAACGATTTGACCACTTCCTGTGTGGGTAAGGAATTCGGTTTTTAAATCAATACTTGACTCGGTGTTTTTAAGAAATTCTGCCATATCTAAATACCATTCTAATTGGTGTCCATCAGCCGTAGGAGTCCAATTAAGGTCATTAAAATTAAAATTCTCCATGAATTCATCAGTTCCAATGTGAAAACTAAAGTTGTGATTAAAGTTTTCTCCTGAAGAGAGGGTATCAACTTTTCCTTCGATGCTAATAAAAATATACCCAGTATTCCAGCCCCAATGCATTAATCCTGCATTACTTATATTTAAAGGGCTTTCATTTGGAAATAAAGAGGGGTCTGCATGATTGATGCTAGAATCCAAACCTACTTTTCCAAAAAT
>JABJEE010000206.1 GCA_018665005.1 Flavobacteriales bacterium | reverse complement strand
CGTAAATGTAATTATTACTATGCTGCCCAATTGGACAACCAGGCTGGTAAACCGGGGATTGCATCAAAATTCAAAGCGAATGCTCCTACTGCTGATGAGATTTTCAGTAATAATAGTCCAGCTACGCTTAATCTTTCCTGTTGGAATGTTACTGTAGATGTTAAAAAGAATTAGATGAAATTCTTGTTGTTTCCGCTTTGTTTTGTTTTTGCGGGAATATTGTTTTCGTGTGCTAATGACGAAGGTGATATAAAGCGAGTTACTGATTTTGAGGATGCGCCTGACGAGCAAAGTCAAAATTTAAAAATGATTTACAGTGATTCTGGATTAACAAAGTTTCATTTGTATGCTAAAATTTCAGAAACGTATACCCATCCTAAACACATCAGCAATTTCAGAGATTTTGTAAAGGTTGATTTTTTTAATTCTGAAGGTTTGTTGGTCTCAACTTTGACGGCCCAAAGAGGTGTATATGATCATTCGGAGGAACTCGTTGTGGTAAAGGATTCTGTTCGGTTATATAATTACAAAAAAGACCAAACTTTAGAAACAGAAGAGCTTACTTGGAATAAGCGGGATAGCACCATTCGAACAGATAAGCAAGTGGTTGTGAGGTCTCCAAAGGAACTTTTAACAGGTAGAGGGCTTAAAACAAGACAGGACTTTAGTTATTTTGAGATATTAAACCCTACGGGTCGTTTAAATTTAAAGAAAGAAGAATGAATACATATAATAAAATAATGAAACTGATATGGTTGCTCATAGGTATTGTTATGTTCATTGCGGTAACTGTAATGTGCTTTATTGACGGTTTCGAAAAGTGGGTGTTTTATTATCCACTTGTACTATTGGCATTCGGAATGTATTTTTTTAAAGTTTGGATGATGAAGCGTATGGAGAAACATATTGAGTATATGTCTAAAAAAGAAAAAGAAAGAATTTGAACCTGATTCATAATCAAATAAGGTTAAATAAAAGGACAAAAACTATTGTTTTGTTATCTGTAATGTGTGTTTTATATCTTATAAACACCCACAATTGTCAAGCTCAAAACTTTGTAAAAGGAACCATATTCGATGAGCGGAATGTGCCCATTCCTCATGCCAAGGTTTTTGTAAAAAACGATCCCAATCAACGTACGGTTGCAGATATAAATGGAAATTATCAGCTCAGTTTGATGCCGGGTGAGTATTTTTTAGTTTTTAGTTCGTTGGGCTTTGAAAATCGAGAAAGCTACATTTCAATTAGTGCATTGGATATGATCAGGAAAATACAGCTATTTCCAAGTAAAATTCAAGATCTCGAATCCGTTCAAGTATCAGCAAAAAAATCTAATCCTGGAAGGGATATAATGAAGAAAGTAGTTTCGAAACGCGACCAAATAAACCCTTGGAACTATCCGCACAAGGTTGAAGTGTATATTAAAGCAAGAGAAGACATTAGACGAAAGAATAGGGAGGAAGAAAATGATGTAGAGCCTGAGATTGATGATAGTTTTGATGGCACAAACCCATTGCGAGATACGATGAACCTTCTTGAAATTCAAATTGATAGAAATTATGCTTCAGGTAATAAGGTGAAAGAATTTCGAAATGCATATTCATTAAGAGGATCTAAGCGCAATTTATATTATACAACGACAGTTAAATCCAATTTTAATTTTTTTGAAAATGTATTGCGTTTAGATGATTTACATGAAAATCCGATAAGTTCACCCATTTCTATTCCAGGAATTTTGTCATATAAATACCGTTTGGTTGAGAAATATGTTGATGAAGGAAGAAGTATCTCTAAAATTAAAATTCAGGCTAGAAATACAGCAACCTCAACACTGCAAGGGTATATTTGGGTTGTAGATTCATTATGGCTCATTGAAAAATTAGATTTATCCATGAAAAAGGGGAATCTATTGGTTTATGATTATTTCAATATTCAACAAGAGTATGACCATCTTGGTGACTCTATATGTGTGCTAAAAAAACAGGTCTTAGATTATGGAGTGAAATACAAACGAGAGTCATCTATTTGTAAAACAACCGCCATTTTTTCCAATTATGACTTTCAGCCGGAATTTGATAATAAATTTTTTAATTCAGAGCTTGCTGTCACAGAAAAAGAAGCGTACGAAAAGGATTCTTCCTATTGGGAAAATGAACGTGCAGGTCAATTGAGTCCTGAAGAGATTGCCTTCATTATTCGTCAGGATAGTATCAAGGATTATATTAACCGTAAAGAATACCTAGATAGTGTTGACAAGGTTTTCAATAAGATCACTGCGCTTAAGGTGCTTTGGTGGGGAGTTGACCACAGGAACAGGAGTAAAAGAATGCAGTGGACTATAGGGAGCTTGGCTACGACAATACGTCCTGTGTATATTGCAGGTCCTAGACTTTCGCCTAATTTCGATTTGTTTAAAAAATGGAAAGATGAACGGACTTTAGATTCTTATACCCAGATATCATATGGGTTATTAAATAATGATATAAAAGGTGACACCTGGTGGAAATATAAATTTGACCCTTTCCATCAAGGGAAAATCAGGATGTCTTTAAATCATGATTTCGATGTAATACGCGGATATGATGCGATTACACAAATATATAAGAGAGAGAATTTTATTGAGGCAACAAGCATGAACACCTCTGTAGAATATGAGCTTTTTAATGGATTCTACATTGATTTGGGAGGGGAGTTTACTGAAAGAAGAAGTTTAGAAGGGTATGACTTTCTTGAATTTGCGGATGACGTACTTCCAAATAATGAACCATCAGATTTTGAAACCTATCAGGCTTTAATTGCTGATTTCTCTGTCAGTTACACTCCAAAACAAAAATACATGCGGGAACCGTATAGGAAAATAGTTTTGGGTTCGGCTTGGCCTACTTTTAATCTTTATTATGAGCGAGGTATTCCAGATGTTTTTGGCAGTGATATAGATCACGAATACATTCAAATGAGTATTGATCAAACGTTCAAAATAGGTACTATTGGAACTTCAAGCTATCGTCTATCAGGAGGATTATTTCTAAATGCCAACAACTTAAGAGATCCTGATTTTAAATTTCAAAGAAGAAGTGATCCGCTATGGTTTTCAAATCCATTGTATTCATTTCAAGGCTTAGATACCCTATTACGAACAAATGATATGTCGCTAGAGGCGCATTTCGTTCATCACGATAATGGGGCAATAATAAATAAGATTCCATTTATGAAAAAGACACGTGTAGGTCTTGTTTTTGGGGGAGGCGCTTTATATGTTAAAGAACATGATTATTTTCATTACGAGGTGTTGGCTGGATTAGAACGCAATTTTAAACTGTCAAGAAGAAGATTAAGAGTGGGGCTTTATGGCGTTTTATCAGCAGGGAATAAAAGTTTGCCAAGATTTGATTATAAAATTTCTTTCGCCATACTTGATGATAGAAGTATGAAGTGGAATTTCTAGGTTTTTTCTTTAGGGAAATAGTTCTTGTTTCTTATTAGAATCATACCTACTCCACAAGTAATACAGGCGTCAGCGAAATTCCAGATTGCAGGAAATATTTGACTTTCACCCACCCATGGAACCCAAGAAGGCCATGTTACGTTAAATTGGAACATATCTACTACACTGCCTAAAAGAAATCCATGATTTCTAACTTCATGAATACTGGTATAACTCGTTCCGTGAGGACCTAGGTGAGTACACGTCACAAAATTTCCGGAACCTTCCATCTGATTGTAAAAATTACAAGGATCAAATGTGAAAATGAAATCATAAAAAGCAGAATCAATGAGGTTGCCAATAGCCCCAGTGAAGATTAAACTGATGGCAATAAGGTATTCTGTTTTTACACCTTTTTTGTATTCAGTCCACATGTAATATCCTATACCGGTAATCGCAATTATTCGAAATATACTAAGCGCCAATTTATGCCACATTAAAGAACCGAAGGTTGTCCCAAAGGCCATTCCTGGATTTTCTATGTAGTGTAGCTGAAACCATTCTCCTAATATCGGTGTTGGTATTTCACCTTGAATAAAGGATGTTTTGATCCAAATCTTAATAATCTGGTCAATTAGCAAGAGACCAATTATGGTTATTACAACAATGGAAAATTGTTTTTTCACTTATTTATTTTGTGCATTTTTTGCGGCAATACTCATAGTCGCATGAGGAACCAAATTTAAGCGCGCCTTAGCAATGAGATTTCCGGTTGCTCTGCAAATCCCATAGGTCTTATTTTCGATTCTAATGAGAGCTGCCTGAAGATTTTTAATGAATTTTTCTTGTCGTGCAGCCAGTTGAGCCAGTTCCTCACGTGAAAGTGTTTCAGAACCATCTTCCATCATATTAAATGTTCTTCCCGTATCATTAGTTCCGTGGTCATCATTGTGTGAAAGTGAACCAATGAGAAGACTGTAATCATCTTGAGCCTCTTTTAATTTGCTTAAAATCAGTGCTTTGAATTCTAAAAGTTCTTTATCCGAGTATTTGTTTTTTTTCTGTGACATTCTAGATGAATTATGAGTTAATCTGCTTTTTTAATGCGTCCAAAGATATCATTTTTAAGTTTGTATTATCTAAAATTGGTGATAAAATTCAAAAGGTTTATTCTCTTTTTATGTAAATCAGATGTGAATAATAATTATTTTTCGTTTTTCAATAAAACCATGCCACTTTGATAAAGCTCTTTTTAGGAAATAAAACATACGTTCTACTACTGATACCCTTCTTTTTGGCCTGTTATCAAATGCTAAATTATTATTTTGAGTTTATTGAGTTGGTTCCAAATCAGCATTTTGGATTATGGCTAGAAAATATTGAGTTGAATGCTATTGTAGGCATTGTTTTGGCATCACTGGTGGTACTTTTAAATTCTTTTGGTTTGAATTTATTAGTAAATAGGAATAATTTTTATGAACGCAACACCTATTTGGTCGCTTTGATCTATGTGGTCTTTATGAGTTTATTTGAATGTTCTTATTTTTTCAATAGTACCCTTCTTTTACATTCTACAATTATTTTCATGATACATCAGCTGTTTGAGTTAAATAAACGGGAAGACGGTCGTAAAAATATTTTTAATGCTTTTTTGTTTTTTGCAATAGGGGTTACACTTTGCCCCATCTATATCTTTTTGTTGCCCATGCTTATTGTTTCAGTTACTGTGATTCGGCAACTTTCTTTTAAAGAGTCCTTGTTGGCATTTTCAGGGTTCAGTATACCTTTTATGTATTACTTTTCTATTAACTATTTAAATGGTTCTGAATGGGGACCCTCTCTTTTGCGTAGCCATTTTGAAATCCCACAAAAAGATTTTTGGTTTGTGACAATATCCTTAATTGTGTTTTTGGTATTGTCTTTATTTTCTGTTGTGTTTAAAATGCGACAGGCTAAAATTCAAACCAATAAACAGATTCGTTCATTAATCATTTTGATCTTGTTCTTTTTTCTTCTTTCGCTTTATCAACTAATAAGTTTTCAACAAATAGCCCATTTCAGCTTATTAATTATACCAATGTCAGTCTTGCTAATCTTTGCTTTTTTAAGTGATACTTATGGAATGGCGGCAAATGTTCTTTTTTACGTGGTCATACTCTATTCTGTTATCAAGTTTTTCCTTTTCCTGCCTAGTCAAGCTGTATAATTGATTAATTTCGTATTAAAATTTATATAACGGATGAAATTTGGTGTAGTTACTTTTCCTGGTTCAAATTGTGACCAGGATATGATGTATATACTTCGGGATGTGATGAAACAGGAAGTAGTTCATCTTTGGCATAAAGATTCTGATTTGCAAGGGGCAGATATGGTTGTTTTACCAGGAGGATTTTCTTTTGGAGACTATCTGCGTTCTGGTGCGATTTCTCGGTTTTCTCCTATAATGACAGAAGTTATTTCTCATGCCAATAAAGGAGGTTATGTTTTAGGGATTTGTAATGGATTTCAAATATTAACTGAAGCTGGGTTATTGGACGGAGCTCTTTTACACAATAATAATCAAAAGTTTATTTGTAAAAATGTCCATCTAAAAGCAATTTCATCGAGTGCAGCGATTTCAGCTGGTTTAAACAGAAATGAAGCATTTAAGATTCCTATTGCCCACGGTGAGGGACGCTTTCACGCTTCTCCTGAAGTCATTGAATCTCTTGAGCAAAACGATCAGGTTCTTTTTCAATATTGCAATGAAAAAGGCGAGATAAATGGGGAGTCTAATCCTAATGGCTCCATTCATAATATTGCAGGAATTTCAAATAAAGAAAAAAATGTTTTCGGAATGATGCCTCATCCTGAAAGGGCATCCGATGATGTTTTATCGAATTCGGAAGGTAGGAATTTCTTTGAATCGATCTTAAAACACAGCTAATGAGAATTTTATTATTAGGGTCTGGAGGCAGAGAACATGCATTGGCGTGGAAAATGGCTCAGAGCTCCATATTGGATGAGTTATTTATTGCACCTGGTAATTCTGGAACAAGAAAACATGGTAAAAATATACCCATTGATCCAAATGATTTCGAGGCTGTTAAAAAAGCCGTAACAGATAACAATATTGAAATTGTAATTGTTGGACCTGAACAACCTTTAGTCAACGGGATTTCTGATTTTTTCATGAATGACGAAGTCTTATATAAAATCCCTGTTATTGGTCCCGATGCAAAGGGCGCTCAATTAGAGGGAAGTAAAGACTTTGCCAAATCTTTTATGAAACGACATAATATTCCAACGGCCAAATATGGAACATTTACCAAAGAAACTGTTGACAAAGGAATTGACTTTTTGAGAGGGATGAATTCACCATATGTGTTAAAAGCAGACGGTCTTGCGGCAGGTAAAGGAGTTTTGATTTTAGACAATTTAAAAGAAGCAGAAAAAGAGCTGAAAAACATGTTGATGGATTCTAAGTTCGGAACTGCGAGTGAAAAAGTAGTAATTGAACAGTTTCTTGATGGGAGAGAAGTTTCCGTATTTATTATTACGGATGGAGAGTCTTTCAAGCTATTGCCTGAGGCAAAGGATTATAAAAGAATAGGTGAACAAGATACCGGTCTAAATACTGGGGGTATGGGTGCAGTGAGTCCAGTTCCATTTGCAGATGCTGGGTTTATGGATAAGGTTCATAACCAGATTATTGTCCCAACCACAAAAGGATTGAAGTCAGAGGGAATTAAATATAAAGGATTTATATTTTTTGGGCTAATAAATGTCAAGGGAGATCCTTACGTAATAGAATACAATTGTCGATTAGGCGATCCTGAAACTGAGGTCGTTTTGCCAAGGTTAAAGTCAGATATCCTAGATTTATTTGAGGGAATAGCCACAAATACACTTTCTGAAAGAGACATTCAATTTTATGATAAGAGTGCAGCTACAGTTATGTTAGTGTCTGGAGGTTATCCTAATAAATATGAAAAAGGAAAACAAATATTCGGTTTGAATACAGTTGTTGATAGCATCTGTTTTCATGCAGGAACCAAATCTGATGGCCCTTCATCTGTTACAGCCGGCGGACGTGTAGTAGCCATAACATCTTATGGTAAAAATATCGAGTTTGCCATTAAAAAGTCCTATGAAACAATAGATAAAATAAGCTTTGACGGAATGAATTACCGGAAGGATATCGGTTTTGATTTAATCAAATAATGCTTACATTGTTGATATAATATGTTCAATGCTTTTTGCTTAATTCTCATTTCTCTTTTATTTTCTGCTTTTTTTTCAGGTATGGAATTGGCTTTTTTGTCATCAAACAGACTGAAAATAGAGGTTGATAAAAGTAAAGGCACCCTGCTAAGTAAACTCCATTCTGTTTTTTATAAAAATGAGTCAAAAGTCATTGCATTTATTTTACTCGGAAATAACATTTCTTTAGTAATATACGGTATTTCGTCTGCTGTTCTTCTTGAACCAATAATTCGAGGATGGGGTATAAGTTCAGATTCTGTAATCCTTCTGTTGCAAACCTTGTTTTCAACTTTATTGGTTCTTGTAGCTGCCGAGTTTATTCCCAAAAGCATCGTTCAGTTCAACCCCAATAAGTCTCTCAAATTTGGCACATTCCCACTATTTATATTGTACATCCTTTTATACATTCCAACACATGTCATTTTGTTTTTTAGTTGGATTATTTTAAAAACATTTGGGTTGGATCAAAAAACAAATCAAAAAGTTTTTTCTAGAGTTGATTTGGAGCACTTTGTAGATGACCTTTCCGAAAGAATAGAGAGTGAAGAGATATCTACAGACGATATGACTTTATTGAGAAATGCTCTTGATTTTTCAGAGGTAAAGGCTCGAGATTGTATGGTTCCTAGGACTGAAATTATTTCAGTAGACATCAGTGACACTTTGGATGCCGTAAAAAACCTGTTTATTGCAAAAGGGCTTTCAAAAATCATCATCTATCGAGACTCTATTGATAATATCATTGGGTATGTTCATTCATCGGATATGTTTAAATCTCCTAAATCGATCAAGCAAATATTATTGCCAATCCACTTTGTTCCCTCAGTAATAACGGGTGAAGAGCTATTAGAGAAATTTACAGAACAATCGGGAAATATTGCCATAGTGACTGATGAATACGGAGGAACTGCGGGAATGGTAACGCTGGAAGATGTGATCGAAGAAATTTTTGGAGAAATTGAGGATGAGCATGATAAAGATGACCTTCTCGAAGAAAAGCTGTCGGAAACCCATTATCGTTTTTCTGCCCGAATCGAAATTGACCATATTAATGAACAGTATGATCTCAAAATTCCGGAATCTGAAGACTATGAAACTCTTGGAGGACTTGTTCTTTATGAATTGGCAAATATTCCAGAAAAGAACTTAAAACTCAAAATAGATGGTTTCACTTTTGTGGTTGAAGAAGTGACAGACCGTCGAATAGAAACAATCATTGTATACATTAAATAATGAGGTTTTTGCTACCCATTTTTTCTTTTTGGTTGCTTTTATACTCATGTGGTATTCAAAAAGTTGATTTACCTGAAGCACTAAATGAAGTTTCTGGAATAGAGCAAATTTCTAAGGATTTATATGTTTCAATAAACGATAGCGGAGATGAACCATATCTTTACGTTTTTAATTCATCAGGTGAAATTGTTCATAAAATGTGCGTTTCAGGAGCAAAAAACATAGATTGGGAGGACATCACTTACGATGGGAATTACCTCTATATTGGTGACATTGGAAACAATCGAAATCAAAGAAAAGATTTAGCCATCTATAGAATTGATATAGATACGACCATTAAAATGGTATATGAAGGTAATGATTCAGGTAGTCGTTTAAAGGATACTGTCGAAGCTTTGAGGTATTCTTTTCAATATCCTGATCAAAAGGAATTCCCACCACAAGCAAGCCAAATGAATTTTGATTCTGAAGCTCTAGCATACGACAACGGCAATTTGCTTATCCTATCTAAGGATAGGTCTAAACCATATAAAGGGGTTTGTAAAATATATGAAGGTGAATTTTTGGAAGACAAATTGAATGTCAAATTACTTCAAGAAATCAAGTTAAAAGGATTCTCGTGGTTAACGGGATCGGTAACTGGATGTGATTATTCAAATGGGATGTTATATGTCTTAACCTATAAACGTGTTTATGTCTATAAACGAGTTAATGATCAATTTAATTTTCTTCTCAAAAAGAATTTAGGACGTCTTCAGCAATGGGAAGGGGTATGTTTGGATTCGAATAATTTGATTCGTGTCGTTGCTGAGAAAAGTAGATTAGGGAAACAAAAATTGAAAACAATTAATATATGGGAGTAGCATTTTCAATAGATCATTTCGAGGCGGTTATTTTTGATATGGATGGCGTTCTAATTGATTCAGAGCCTTTATGGAAAATAGCGATGGAAAAAGTGTTTTCTGATTTGGGATGTAAATTGTCTAAAAATGATTTTCAAAGAACTGTAGGGTTGAGAATTGATGAGGTAATTAATTACTGGAATAAAGATCAAAACCTGGGAGTTGCTGACGAAAAAAGTGTTGAAGATGATATTATAAATCGAATGATTGAATTGGTTCGTGAAAACCCAATTCCCTTAACTGGTGTAATGGAAACCTTAGAATATTTATCAAAAAACAAATTAAAAATCGGATTGGCAACTTCTTCCCCCAACCAATTACTGCAGGCGGTGCTTGATGGCTTAAAAATAGATCATTTCTTTGATGTTGCACATTCCGCCGAATTCGAAGAATTTGGAAAACCGCATCCTGCCGTTTATCTTGAAACTGCTAAAAAATTAAATGTGGATTCAAATAAATGTCTTGTTATTGAAGACTCTTTGAATGGCATAATATCTGGAATGTCAGCTAAGATGAAGGTCATATGTATACCAGAGAAAACACACTTAAAAGAACCTCGATTAAAAGTTGCTGACTTTATGTTTGAGGATATGTCATTGATGCTAGCAGCATTTAAAAACGGATAATTATTTTTCCTTTTTTGAATTTAGGTTTGGTATCGTTTGCTTTTGTAAATTTGTTAAAAGTACTACTTGGTGGAAGATTCATTTGATTATAAGGACGAAGCAGAAAACAATTCGGAGAAAGAATTCGATAAGGTTTTAAGACCCCAAAAACTAACAGATTTTGCCGGACAACCAAGTATTGTAGAAAACCTTGAGATTTTTGTTAAAGCGGCAAAATTAAGAAATGAGCCACTGGATCATGTATTACTTCATGGCCCTCCTGGTCTGGGAAAAACAACACTTGCCAATATTATTGCGAACGAAATGGAGGTTGGTTGTAAAATCACAAGTGGACCTGTATTAGACAAGCCAGGTGATCTGGCAGGGTTACTCACAAATCTTGCAACTGGAGATGTGCTTTTTATTGACGAGATCCATCGTTTAAGCCCGGTTGTTGAGGAATATCTTTATTCAGCAATGGAAGATTATTCGATTGATATCATGATTGATACTGGTCCCAATGCCAGAACAGTTCAGATCAATCTAAACCCATTTACACTTATTGGAGCAACCACACGTTCTGGATTATTAACAAGTCCGTTGCGAGCTCGTTTTGGGATTAATTCTCGATTAGAATATTACAATGCAGAAACATTAACAGCGATTATAGAAAGATCTGCTGGTTTACTTGAGATACAAATTGATTTTAATGCGGCAGCAAAAATTGCCGGACGGAGTAGAGGGACGCCAAGAATATCCAATGCTTTACTAAGAAGAGTTAGAGATTTTGCTCAAATAAAGGGCAATGGTATCATCGATGAGCCAATTACAGAAATTGCTCTTAAAGCTTTAAATGTCGATGCAAATGGTTTGGATGAGATGGATATACGAATACTCAAAGCGATTGTTGAAAAATTTAGTGGTGGTCCAGTAGGTCTAACAACTGTAGCTACTGCTATTGGCGAAAATTCAGGAACGATAGAAGAGGTATATGAGCCTTTTTTAATTCAGGAAGGGTTTCTTATGCGAACACCAAGAGGAAGAAAAGCAACCCAAAAAACATATGAGCATCTGGGTATGACAAGAGGTTCCGTTCAGGGAGATTTATTTTAACTATATGGATGGTACACCTTTTAAATCAAAAATAAAGGCAAAAGCCAACGAATTGGGTTTTTTTTATTGTGGGTTTTCAAAGGCTGAATTTCTTGAAGAAGAAGCCCCAAAGTTAGACCATTGGTTAAACCAAAATTATCATGGTAAAATGTCTTACATGGCTAATCATTTTGATTTAAGGCTCGACCCAAGAAAATTAGTGCCTGGGGCAAAATCCGTTATTTCTCTATTGTTCAATTATTCTACGGAAAGTCAGCAAGCAGATAAATCAGCACCGAAAATCTCAAAGTATGCTTATGGAGAAGATTATCATTATATCATTAAAGAACGTTTATTTGAGTTATTCGACTTCACCAAGGAACTTATAGGAGAAATCGATGGAAGGGTGTTTGTTGATTCCGCACCCGTAATGGATAAAGCTTGGGCCAAAAGATCAGGGTTGGGTTGGATTGGAAAAAACACAAACTTGATCCATCCCAAAGAGGGGAGCTTTTTTTTTATTGCAGAGATGATAATTGACGTTGATTTTGAGCCTGATGGACCCATTAAAGATTATTGCGGCACCTGTACAAAATGTATAGATGAATGTCCAACGGATGCGATAGTAGAACCATATAAAATTGATGGTTCGAAATGTATTTCTTATTTGACTATTGAGCTTAAAGATGAAATATTGCCTTCTGAATTTAAGGGTAAAATGGACAATTGGGCATTTGGTTGTGATGTATGTCAGGATGTATGTCCATGGAATAAATTTTCAAAACCATCTAACGAAAGTCGTTTGGTGAATCCGAAATTATTGGACCTTTCTAAAAAGGACTGGGAAGACCTGTCAAAGGATTTTTATGATGAGCTTTTTAAAAGAAGTGCTGTAAAAAGAACAAAATATTCTGGATTAAAAAGAAACATTGAATTTATTGAACCTAAAATTAAGTTTTAGCTGTGGATAATTCCTTTTTAATCGGAATTTAGGGACAACAATCTGACTAACTTTGTGTTATTGAATGTAGTATGACAGAACAAGAAATGATTCAGCTCAAGTATTCTGGAGAATTATCCACGTTGACTGATTATATTAATGTTTCAGTTCAAGCCATAGGTATTTTAATTGCTGGGATTATTATTTGGAGACTGATCATACGGTATCAGAATAAAAAACTCAACACAAGGTTTAAGAGTGATTATTTTGAATCGTCTTATTCAAAACATTGGAGAAAATAAAAGAGATTGGTATGGGAAAGAATGTAACAATCATTGGAGCCGGCCTAGTAGGGTCACTTTGGGCTGTGTATTTATCGCGAGCAGGTTATAAAGTGACCATCTATGAAAGAAGATCTGATATTAGAAAAGCAGAAATTTCAGCTGGAAAATCTATTAATCTTGCACTTTCTGTCAGGGGATGGAAGGCTTTAGACGCTGTTGGTGTAGGTGATGATGTTCGAGAAATAGCGATACCTATGCATGGAAGGGTGATGCACGATTTAGAAGGAGAATTGACTTATCAACCTTATGGACAAGAGGGGGAGGCAATATATTCAGTCTCAAGGGGAAATATAAATGCCAAAATGATGGATATTGCTGAAAAAAAAGGAAATGCAACCATTCATTATCACCACGAGTGTCATAAAGTAGATTTTGAAAAATCTATTTCTTTCGTTCGCAATACGATTACGGGTGAAGAAATTGAAGTGAAGTCAGATTTGATTTTTGCTTCAGACGGTGCTTTTTCAGCCATTAGATATAACTCAATGCAAAAGCTACCAAGATTTAATTATAGTCAGCGATTCATTGAAGATGGATATCGTGAAGTATTGTTACCCGCCAATGCAGATGGATCTTACAAAATGGATAAAAATGCACTTCATATATGGCCCAGGGGCAGATTCATGATGATTGCGCTCGCCAATGAAGATGGCTCATTCACATGCACTTTATTTATGCCGCATGAAAATCACAAATATGCTTTCGATAAATTGAATTGTAAAGCAGATGTAGATCAATTCTTTAAAGAGGTTTTTCCTGATTTTTATGAAATGATGCCTAATGTGGGTGAAGCATGGGAAGATCACCCTTTGTCATCACTCGCAATTATAAGGTGTTTTCCGTGGACATATGGAAAAGTAGCATTGATGGGAGATTCTGCTCATGCTACAGTTCCTTTTTATGGACAAGGCATGAATTCTGGATTCGAAGATTGTACGGTTCTTAATGACCTTATGGTGAAGCATGGTGAGAATTGGGAGAATGTATTTAAAGAATATAATGAAACAAGGAAAAGGGATGGAGATGCCCTACAAGACCTTTCTTTAGACAATTATTATGAGATGAGGGATCATGTGGCCGATGAGAGTTTTTTATTAAGGAAAAAAATTGAAGCAAAATACACCAAATTGTATCCTAATAAATGGTTACCGTTGTATTCTCAAGTTACTTTTAGTAATATTCCTTATCATGTGGCGTACAATCAAGGTAAAATACAAGACTCCATAATGGAAGAGGTTATGAATACTGATAACATTGAGCAAAATTGGGATTCTGAAGAGATTATGGTAAAAATGGCTGAAAAGAGTAAATCTTTTAACTTTGAAATATGAAAACAGGAATATCGACCTTATTTATTTTAAGTGCTTTTATTATAAATGCCCAGGGAGCGTTTAAAAAATCGAGTAAAGATAATGACTATCTGGTTGTTGTAAATGATGGGATACAATTCAACGTTGGAGCAAGCTACCTCATACCCTCTAAAGAGCTTTCTGGTAGTTTATCTTCTGGTACCGGAAGAGGAGAATATAATGTTTTGCCAGAAGGAAAGGTGGGTTATTTTGCGGAACTTGGATTTGCTCATTTTCCGAAATGGAAAGGTATTCCAATAAAATTCCTAAAGAAAAGTAGAATCATTGATTACTTTGATTGGGGGCTTGGATATAAGGTTTTAACAGGTAAAGAATCGACTTCGATTGACCGTTTTAATAGCTCAAATGAATTGATTTCGAATTCAAGCGGAATGGGTGAATTCCAAAACAATTCTTTTTTTAGCCGCGTTTCAGCCCATTCACTAATTTATTATGGTAAAAAGAAAATAGATAAGGCTAGAAAGCATTTCTTTGATAATGCATTTGGTTTTAACTTTGATTACACGCAGTCACAAGGTAGTCAAGTGTATAATGACGGATTTACGGATTATGCATTGGAGCAAAAATTCCAGGGACAATTTAATTTGCAATTTCATTATAGTTTGGGCGTTGGAATTAGGTTTAACAGAGCTTGGATGATGATTCCTGCTGTAGAAATGCCATTGATAGGGATACATCAATGGAATGGTTTTAATGCCAGGATGAATTGGTTTTCTTCTCAATATTGGCCAGTTTTAATAAGGGTGAAGTTTATCAAATTGTTTGAACGTGTTCCCAAATGTGGAGCATACGGCGACCCGAGTGATATGAAATTTGATAAAAAGTTTAGGTCTGGAAATTTCTAGTTTTTAGACCACTTTCGAGACATCCTTTTGGGTAGTTTTTTTTGAATTCTCTTCAGGACAGAATCTCTGTCTGAAATGTTACCACATCTCAATATATCTCTAAAAACTACGTTATTGTCTCTAAAAAAAGTGAATTCCAGGCTAACAGATGTCGCTTCTTCTCTGTAAATATGATAGATACTCGTCCGGCCTAAAATTTCTTCAAGTGACACCTCGATTTCACTTGGTTTAAATCGTCGATCATAACCTCGAACATTAACCACCAGATACGTTTTGATGTTTTTTGATTGTAATATTTTTTGAAGCGTATCAGAAGCCAATATTAATGGGTCCGATCCTTGTTTCAGAATATTTAATGAAGGCATGGCATTGAGTCCTTGACTTGAAAAAAGCTCAGTTAGAGTCACTTCAACAGCATACCTTTCGTCTGGACGGTCGAATTGACCGATGACTAATATACCACTCTCATTAAGGCCTTGTGAATGCGATTGAAAGCCAAAACAGAAGGAAATAACAAGGAGTATTATAAATCGTGTTTTCATCTAAAATATTTTTGAGGCAATGGTTTTTACTAAATCTGAATTCGACATTGTATAGTAATGAATGCATGGAGCTCCTCCTTTGACCAGTTCTTTAGATTGCTCTATTCCCCATTCAATTCCAACTTGTTCTACATCACTATTACTTTTACACTTTAAAAGTTCAGTCGATAATTCTTCAGGATAGTCGATATGGAAAAACTTGGGTAAAAAGGAGATATGGTTCAAAGATTTAATCGGTTTTAAACCTGGAATAATGGGCACATTAATACCAATAGATCGGCAAGCATCAACAAATGCGAAATACTTTTTGTTATCAAAAAACATTTGAGTAACAATATAGGTAGCTCCTGCGTCTACCTTGTTTTTTAAATGCAATAAATCTGTTTTCAAATTCATGGCTTCAAAATGTTTTTCAGGATATCCAGCCGCTCCAATACAGAAATCTGTAGGCTCGAGCTTTATATCATCCATGATATAGTTTCCTTGATTCATGTCTGATATCTGATCAACCAACTCTACTGCATAAGAATGACCATTTGGGTCTGGGCGAAAGGATGTTTCTGTTTTGATAGAATCACCTCGCAAAGCCAAAACATTATCAATGCCTAAAAATTGTAGATCAATTAATGCGTTTTCTGTTTCCTCCTTGCTAAATCCACCACATATTAAATGAGGGACCGCATCCACCTTGTATTTGTTCATAATGGCTGCGCAAATACCAACAGTTCCTGGTCTTTTACGGATAGATACTTTTTCAAGCAAGCCGTTTCCCTTTTCCTTATAAATATATTCCTCCCGATGATAGGTAACATTCACAAACTTGGGGTTGAATTCCATTAATGGATCAATTCCATCGTATATAGATTGTATACTTTTACCTTTTAATGGGGGAAGTATTTCAAAAGAGAATAAAGTACTCTCAGCAGCTTCAATGTATTCAGTTACTTTCATATAATCTTTGCAAAAATAAAGAATAGTCTCAAGTGCTTTTCATAAATCACGAAATACTTTCGTTTATTGCTTCATAAATGAGTTTTCCTGCACTTATGATCTCATTTTCAGAAATGGTTAATGGTGGAGATAATCGAAAACTATTTGGATGAGAGAGAAACCAAAAAGTGATAAGTCCTTTTTGTAAACATTGATGAACGACTTTTGAAACCAATTCAGGTGACTTCATGTCAAAGGCGAACATCATTCCAATTCGCCTACAGCTTTTTATTTCTGGGTGTTCGATTAGGATGTTTTCTAAAACAGAACCCAATCGCTCTACCTCTTCTAGATTTACTTCGTTTTTTAGTATGGAGCAAAAAGAAGCTGCTGCTGCGCATGTGACAGGATGACCACCGAAAGTAGTAATGTGTCCTAATGCTGGACGATCTCGAAATGTATTTAATAAATGTTTGCTCGAAACCAATGCTCCGATGGGTAACCCTCCTCCTAAAGATTTACCTAAAGTAAGTACGTCAGGTTGGATATTATAGTGTTCGAAAGCAAAATGTTTACCTGTTCTTCCAAGTCCACATTGAATCTCATCCAAAACAAGCAGTGCTCCTACTTCTGTGCATCTTTTTCTCAAGTTCTGCATAAATAATTTGGTTGGAATCTGGACACCAGCATCACCTTGAATGGTTTCCAAAAAAACACCAGCGGTATCAGTAGTAATATTATCAAGCTCATTGATCTGATCTAATTCAATGAATTTTATGTTGGGTAATAATGGTTTAAAGCTTTGTTTTCTTTGCTCGCCACTAGATATGCTTAAGGAGCCGTTTGTGCTACCATGATAAGCACCGTTAAAGGCTATGATTTCAGTTCGTTCAGTGTAAGCTTTACATAATTTTATAGCTGCCTCATTAGCTTCTGTCCCTGAGTTTACCGCATAGATGCAATCCAGCTCTTTGGGCAATAAGCTCATTAAATTTTTGGAAAGGTCTAATTGCGCTTGTTGAACAAACTCGCCATAAACCATGACATGTAAGTGTTTATCAACTTGTGTTTTAATGGCAGTTATAATTTTAGGATGATTATGTCCTAAGTTATTTACACACAGACCAGCAATCATATCCATGTATTTATTTCCTTCTTTATCATAAATATAAACGCCGTCAGCATGATCAGCTTCAATCAAAAGTGGATTTGGATTGGTTTGAGCAAGTTCCTCTAGAAATCTATGTTTATTGTCCAATTTCTGCTTATTTTTTTAGGACATCTATAATCGGTTGCCCCGTCATTGCGCCGGTTCTTTGTAGATTTAGAATATGAGTCAAAGTAGGTGCAATATCTGTGATGTTTATCGGGTAAAACAAGTCTTGTTTTTTAATTCCTGCCCCATACCACAATAACGGTACATGAGTATCATAAGAATAACCAGACCCGTGTGATGTCCCTTGATTCGGAGATAGGTCTACCTTTTCAGGTAAATAACCTGGTTCTAACATGATGATGAGGTCGCCACTTCTTTTTTTGTCAAAACCCTTGCGAATCAATTTAACCCATTTGTCGTCAGTAATACTGTGATTTGTGAGATCTTTGCCTAAGATTACATTTTTCACGCTCTTTTTATGTAAAAGAAAATTTTTAAAAAAAGTAGAGACTTCATTCGACGTTAGCCCTTTAATGGAGTCTATACGTTCCTGGTTGAGGTAAAGATTTAAATTAACGATGTTGTCAATAAGATCAGTCTTAAAAAATTGAATGGATTCTTTTTTAAGTTCAACTAAAAGAGAATCGACATATAAATAACCTCCAGGTAGCTTTTCATCAACAAGTTGCTGAGGAACGGGAACCACTCCATGATCTGCAGTCATAAAAAGTACATACCCGTTTTTCCCAAACGTCTTATTTAAGAATTTAAGTAGTCTGGCAATTTCTAGATCAAGGCGTATGTACATATCTTCAATCTCCATTGAATATGGTCCAAAAGCATGACCCGCAATATCTGTCGAGGAATAGCTAATACAAATCATGTCTGTGTTTTGGCTTTCTCCAAAGTGCTCATTTTGCATGGCATCAATCGCTAAATCTGTGAGTAATGTATTGGCAAAAGGAGAAATCGTGAATAATTGTAAATTGTTCCCAGTTGTCATCAAGTTTTTTATTTCATAAGGGAAATGGGCATTCGTTTTTCCTGGAAGAACTACTTCGTAATTGCTTTCATCATCAGAAATGTATTGATCAAGGTCGAGTAGAGGGCTCCATGTTTTTGCATACGTAAAACAATTTTTATTATTGTTGAATTCAATTAGCCAAGAGGGCAAAGTCTCTTTAAAGTAAGAGCTGGTAATGAACTTTCCTGTTTGATAATCAAACCAGTAAGCCCCATCGCTTTTATGTCCGCCCGGTAATATTGCTCCACGATCTTTTATTGAAATTGATACCACTTTTGATTCAGGGTAAGTCATTTTTAATTGATCGGTAACCGTATAGCTTTTTAGTCGATGAGGAGAGCAATTGCCATATATGGAGTTAGCTCCAATGGAATGAACAGAATTATCTCCGACACAATTGACTAGACCATTTACATTCCTATCAAACCAGCTGTTGGCAATAATGCCGTGGTTGTTTGGAGTTGTTCCGGTATAAATAGAAGCATGTCCAGGTCCAGTATACGTGGGAATATAATTGTATTCAACATTTCTACAATTTGTACCATTCTTCATGATTTCTTTAAATCCTTTTTTAGAATAATTCTCTTGAAATCTATATAGATATTCATAACACATCTGATCGACAACAATTCCCACTATAACTTTTGGTTTATTCTTTTGTGAATGACCATAAATGATAGAGCTAAATATCAATAGAAAAGCACTTAAATATTTCATGCCTTAAAAGTAATCATATCTTATTTCATTGTTATGCAACTATTAAAAATAGATGAGCGTCTAAGGTGCGGGCTCAGTAATAATAATATTGGACCCTTATCAAACAATAGGAAGCGTAGTTAATTCTACGCTTTTTTTTATGGATGCAACTTTATTAAAAAGAATGGCGTCTATCTATCAAACTACTATAACTCTAAAGATATTTTAACTCTTATCTGAACAAAAAGCACCAAGATCTTGGTGCTTTTTTTATGGATGCAACTTTATTAAAAAGAATGG
>JABJEE010000205.1 GCA_018665005.1 Flavobacteriales bacterium | reverse complement strand
CCTAAAGAAAAAGTTTTGAATTTCGAATCCCTACGTTTGTATAAATCAACCATTTTTAGAACCTTATCGATTTCAGATGAAACCCCATCAATCTCTTTGATTTTAGCTGTAATTTCAAGATTTTGCTCTGCGGTTAAATAAGGATAAAAATTAGGTGTTTCTAACAATGATCCAATTCGTTTTCGATTCTCGTCCTTGTTCCCGTTTTCAAACCAAGAATAGCTTCCCTGATTTTGATTAACCACCCCTAAAAGCATACCTAAGGTGGTTGTCTTTCCACTTCCATTTGGGCCTAAGATGCCATAAACCATTTTCTCATTAACCTGCAAGCTCAACTCTGAAACAGCTTTAATGTTTTTATAATTCTTGGAGAGATTTCTAATCTCTAATACTCTCTTATTCAAAGGATTGATTTTTAATGTATCCTCTAATTTACGAGAATTATCGGAATCTTTATCTTAAACGGTTCAAGGAATCAAGTAAGTTTTTATCCTTTTTAACGCCTATAAGGGCTAGGAACGAAAAAGGAAGACCTGCTATAAAAAAAATATACCCCAAGCCCAATTCTTGACTAGCATTATTTTCAAAAAACATACCTTTTCCAAAAGAAGAGTAAATTAAAAACACTGCAACCATTAACATATAAAAATAAAATAAGGCTCTTGACCACTTGAGTTGTCTTTTAATATTTTTAAAGCTCATCAATGTCATAAAAGCAAATAAACAAAGTCCTATCACCGTAAGGAAAATAGGTATGCTCTTATGCATGGAAAGGTCGTTACCCATACCTTTCTGAATACCGTAAACAGAAAATGAATAAAATTCAGTGCCTTTCACAAATCGAAAAAACTCCATGCCTGAACATGTGACTCCCAAACAAATGATTACCAATGAAAAATATATCGTTTGAACTCTTTGTAACATAACTTATCGTTTAAATATGAATGGTTTTGTTTCTTAAATAATAATCAAGTAGTGTGATGGCCGCCATAGATTCTACGATTGGAACGGCCCTAGGAACAACACAAGCGTCATGTCTTCCCTTGCCTTCTATTCGCACTTTGTTACCGTTCTTGTCTATTGAATCCTGACTCTTCATAATGGTGGCAACAGGCTTAAAAGCTACACGAAAAACAATAGGCATACCATTAGAAATGCCACCTTGAACACCTCCGGAAAAATTCGAAATTGTCGTTTCTTTTGTATCAAAGACATCGTTATGATCACTCCCTTTCATTGAGGCAGATTCAAATCCCGATCCAATCTCAAATCCTTTAACGGCATTGATTGAAAGCATGGATTTTCCTAGAGATGCATGAAGCTTATCAAAAACCGGCTCTCCTAACCCAGCTGGTACATTTTTTACGATACACTGAATGATGCCTCCAAGAGTATCTCCCTCTTTTTTAACTTCAGAAATCAAACCTTCCATCTTATTTGACGCCTCTTTTATCGGACAACGAACCAAAGACTTTTCAATGGCTTCTGATTTAAAAAACTCCTGTGATTCAATTTTAACCTCTCCAATTTGTGTAACATAGGTTGAGAATTTTATCCCCATTACATTCAATGCTTGCTTGGCTAATGCTCCTGCAACAACCCTACAAACAGTCTCCCTAGCACTTGCTCTTCCTCCTCCCCTATAATCTCTGATTCCATACTTCTTGTCAAAAGTAAAATCAGCATGAGAAGGTCTATAAGTGTTTTTGATATGTGAATAATCTTTTGATTCTTGATTCTCATTTAAGATGATAAACCCTATTGGCGTACCTGTTGATTTCCCTTCAAAAATGCCAGAAAGAAACTCAACTTGATCTTTTTCATTTCTCGCTGAGACCAATTCACTTTGGCCAGGCCTTCTTTTGTTCAGTTCTTGTTGAACCAATGCCAAATCCAATGTTATTTCTGCAGGAAATCCTTCGATCACTCCTCCCATGGCTTTCCCATGAGACTCGCCAAAAGTAGTGAGTGTAAAAATAGTTCCTAGAGTCGATCCTGACATATTACAAATTTAGGTCTTTTTCTTTTTGAAAACAGGAACGGTTGAACAAGGCTCTCCATACATTATTGATTTTACTACTGGCTGCAACAAAACGACCAATGCTGACATGGCATGCTCAGGTGAAGCAATCTCAGAACAGCCCTTAATTATGACGCGTTGGTCTCGAAATAATGACAAATCAAGTGAATCAATGTTTTCCTTGATTAGATTTTTCTCCAAATCGGTTTGTTTTCCAACAATAACGTGTTCAGTATATTCTAATACTTTTGAGGTAATTAGCATGTATGCCCAAGTTGGTATGATGGCATCCACAGAACAACCAATAAAAACGGCACGATTAGCATACTGTTTCCAATCATGTTCCTTCAGCCAAATCCGAAAATCCTTTTCTTTTAAAATTAATCCTTTATGTAGCCTTTCTGACAAATCAATACCCATCAATGTTTTATTTGACCTAAAATCATTCAAATCCAATTGAATGATACCACTTTCTTTAATTTTATTTTTAATTTCCATGTCACACAAAATTACAATATCATTCATAAATGAGGTCCTAAAATTGACAAACTGTCATAATTTATAGGTCGGCACACTAATTGACAAGAATAAATCATGAATCAAAGCCCACAATTTGATAAGCACTTTGGTAATGCACTACCACCTGCCATCATAATATTGGTATTCATTTGGCTTTTCTACTGGGCCGATTCATTATTTCTTTTTCAATTTTATAAACTCGGTGTGCTTCCTAAAAGTATTGAAGGGCTTCAAGGCATTTTATTTATGCCCTTGGTCCATTCAACAGAAAACTTCAATCACATTATCAATAATTCAGTTCCAATATTTTTACTGACGCTTTTTTTATTTTATTTCTATAAAGAAATCGCATTTAAAGTTCTTTTATTCAGTTGGGTTTTTACTGGTGTCGGCGTATGGTGGTTTGCTGCTAACAAAGGAGCTTATCATATTGGAATGAGTGGTGTAATATACAGTCTTGTTGCTTTTCTTTTTACCTCAGGGACTTTACGGAAATATCTTCCCTTGCAGGCCCTGTCCATGTTTATCGCCTTTGTTTATGGAAGTATGATTTGGGGAATTCTTCCGATTTCTCCTCGCATCTCTTGGGAGGGACATTTTATGGGATTAATTGTCGGTGTAATTCTCGCTGTTGTTTATAGAAAACAAGGGCCACAGCGTCCAAAATATGTTTACGAAATAGAAAAAGAGCTTGGCATTGAGCCTCCTGATCTTGAGGGAATGTACTGGCAAAAGGTTAGAGAAGAAGAGGAACGCAAAAAAGCAAAAGCAGAACAAGAACAAAATGAAAAACTCAAGATTGTTTATCATATCAAACCTAAAAATGACTCAACGGAAGATTCAAAGGGGTAATCATTGACAATTTTGTTCAATATCTTTTTCTACTATTGGACTTGATAATATGCCCAATTGCACTTCCTATTACAATACCACCCGTGTTGGCTAGAACATCCATTAAAGATGACTCCCTCCCCGGAATAAATCCTTGTAAAAACTCAAGAAGCAACCCATATATAAAACATACTCCAAGCCCAAGCCAAAACACTTTTTGATTGGTCTTTAAAAATGTCCAGTTTAAAGCAAGTATCGAATAAGCAATAAAATGATTCCATTTATCGTGATCACCTAATTCAACACCCGATTCGGGCGGAATAAGGCTTAATACACCTATACCTGTAACAACACAAATAAAAGTGAAAACAAATCCCTTATTTTTCATCTAATTCGTAGCCCGTGTTTTTATCCTTTTCCAAGGCAGGAATGCCTTCTTTCATCCATTTGGGTTGAGGTGCTCCCTTTAAATAATGATCGAAAAACTGATTCATTCGGATGCTCAAATCAAATTTATTAGGCAGCTTTCTCAAGTTATGATCATCATTATTATATACCAGCATCCAACAAGGTTTTTGAAGTCTTCTCATACCACTGTACAATTCTATTCCTTGGTACCATGGAACAGCCCCATCTTTATCATTGTGCATAATAAGAAGCGGAGTACTGACTTTTGGCAAATGAAATATAGGTGAGTTTTCGTAATAGAGTTCAGGTGCTTCCCAAATGGTCTTTCCAATTCGACTTTGAGTAGCCTCATACTGAAACTGTCGATTTAATCCTGAACCCCAACGAATCCCTCCATATGCAGAAAACATATTGCTTACAGGTGCTCCCGCCATTGCTGCTGCATACCTGGTCGTCATTGTTATGAGTTGAGCTGTTTGATACCCTCCCCAACTTTGTCCTTGCAAGCCCATTTTCAAAGAATCCACTGCGTAATTTTTGATTAAATGATCTGTTCCACTCATTATAGAGTTATAAGCAGACCTTGCGGGATAGCCCGGGACATATCTGATATCGGGTACGAAAACCAAATAATCGTTCGAGGCATATTCAATTGGGTTAATGATACTGGCAGATGGCTTGGGAGATCGGTAATTGTGCAAATTATCAGAATTCAGTTCGTAATAATAAACCATTAAAGGATAACGTTTTGTGGTATCATAATTTTCTGGAATATATAAAAGGCCTTCAAGGGGTATAGAATCATAGCTCAACCAATTCACCAACTCAACAGAAGGCCATAAAACATCTTTTTGTTGTGGATTTGCATTAGATATTTTTTCAATTATTTGATAATTCTTATCAACGAATTCTACGTTTGGGTATTCCTCTACTGAAGATTTTCTCAACAATGCTTTTTCACCATCACCAGACCAGACTAGGGATTGAAACCTGTGTGGAGAAATCATGTTTTCAATTAAATCATAGTGATCTTCATGCTTCAACCAAT
>JABJEE010000204.1 GCA_018665005.1 Flavobacteriales bacterium | reverse complement strand
TGGTGAGATGCGTAAGAGCCCTAGTGTTGGAAAAGACGGTGTTCCCGATAATTCTGGCGATGGAATGGGTTGGTTCCCTGGATACGCAGTAGACTTAGAGACAGGCGCGAGATTGTATATGGCGTTTGGTGAAAACTCTTTCTTAGGAGGCGATAATGGAGCGGATATGATTTGGAACCCTACTGAGAGATTGGTTAGTAATGTGGGAACTCCTGTGATGGGAGGAATGCACCCGATATACATCTTTAGTGTAGATCAAAAACAGACTACAGGAAACTCGAGTAGTTATGATTTCCCTGCATATGTTTCTTCAGAAGCAGCATCAGACGGCACACATGCTTTACGTGTGTTGTGGGATGATTTGCAATCGACATCATCTGGAAGTTCAGTAGCGAAACGAGCGCTTTACGGAAGTATGACTTGGGTTTGTTACCCTTTATTGGCTCAGGGCTATGATTTCTTGTCAACAGATGTAACAATGAAATTGCGAATCAATAAGGAGTATAAGGATTACGTGGCAACCGGAGAGAATGATGGAAAGCCAATGTATTCTTGGAAGATGGATGACATTTCAACGGTAACAGAATCAGAGGATCAGCTCAAGGAGGCATTGGATATGATTAACGTTGTTCCAAATCCATACTATGCATTTTCACAATATGAAAGGAATCGAATAGATACCCGTATAAAAATCACGAATCTACCGGAACGATGCACGGTTGATATATATACTGTGAGTGGAAAACTAGTAAGGTCATTTGATAAGGACAGTCCTGTGACCTCTTTGGATTGGGACTTGACTAACTTCAAGGCTATTCCAATTGCTTCTGGCATCTATTTAATACATGTTCAAGTCCCAGGAATCGGAGAGCGGGTATTAAAGTTCTTCTGTGGAATGAGACAAGTGGATTTACAAGGTATATAGAACTTATTTAAGAAAATTAGAATTATACAATTATGAAAAATATATTGATTATTACTTTTTTATCACTTTTAGTAATACCAGCTTTACATGCGGGTAACGAAGATCGTGTAGGTTCTGCAGGAGCTGCTCATTTATTGGTAAATCCTTGGGCGCGAAGTTCAGCCTTGGGAGATGCGGGATATGCTCAAATCAATGGTTTGGAAGCGACGTATACAAACATTGCTGGTTTGGCGTTCACTGATAAAACGCAAATTAAATTTAATTATAGCAATTGGATGGGTTCGGCAGGTATTTCATTTAATTCTGCAGGGATCGCACAACGTATTTCTGAAAATGGGGTTATTGCTGTTAGTGTCCAGTCTATGAATTTTGGTGATATTCCAATTACGACTGTTGAAAACCCTGAAGGTAATATTGGATTCTTTTCTCCTCGAACTAACATTTTTAATGTAGGTTATGCTAGAAAGTTTTCTTCAAGTATTTATGGTGGAATTAATTTCAAAGTAATATCAGAGAGCATGTCTAACATGAAGGCTAATGGTATTGCTATTGATGCTGGAATACGTTATGTTACTGGTGAACAAGATCAATTCAAATTTGGTATTGCGCTAAAAAATGTTGGTCCTGTTATGCGATATAGAGGAGATGGATTAGCTCAACAAGTAGAATACACTTCAACTGGGTTTATAGCCTCATTGGAAGAACGATCAGCAACTTTTGAAATGCCTTCTCTATTGTGTATAGGCGGATCATATGATTTCATTTTCAATGAAAGCAACATGTTAAACATCGCACTTGGATTTACAGCTAATTCTTTTTCTAATGATCAATATCGTTTAGGAGTAGATTATGGTATGACCAATGATAAAATGGCTTTTAATTTAAGAGCGGGTTATGTATATGAAAAAAACATATTGTCAGTTGAAAACCGATCTAATGCATTGATTGGTCCATCAGCCGGTTTTTCAATAGATGCGCTTGTAGGCAAAAACAAAACAGCTTTAGGTCTAGAGTATTGCGCGCGTTTTGCAGGTGTTTTCGGAACAATTCACACAATAGGAGCAACAATCAGCTTAAAATAAATCCATTGATTTTATTGGAATAGGATTTTATCCTGTTACTTAAATTTTTTACTACGATATTATGTCGAAGATTAATTATTATACTGCTGAGGGCTTAAAAAGCCTAAAGGATGAGCTACAAGAATTAAAAATGGTTCAAAGGCCCGCAATTTCGGCTCAAATCGGTGAGGCAATAGATAAGGGAGACTTATCTGAAAATGCTGAATATGATGCTGCTAAGGAAGCTCAAGGAATTTTGGAAATGAAAATCTCTAAGCTAGATAATGTAATTGCTAATGCACGCTTGATTGATGATACCAATATTGATGCTTCGAAAGTGTATATTCTTTCAAAGGTTAAAATCAAAAATGTTGTTAATGGTATGGAGATTGAATATACATTAGTGGCTGAAAATGAAGCGGATTTGAAAGCTAAAAAGATATCAATTGAATCACCTATTGGAAAGGGATTGGTTGGTAAATCTGTGGGAGATATTGCCGAAATTAAAACACCTGGAGGTTCCTTAAAATTTGAGATTTGTGAAATCTCACGCTAATGTCAACAGTTTTTACTAAAATCATAAAAGGCGATTTACCCTCATATAAAATCGCAGAAGATGAAAACTTCTACGCTTTTTTGGATATTAATCCTTTAAAAGAAGGGCATACCTTGGTTGTTCCTAAAATGGAACAAGATAAAATTTATGATTTAGACGACGATACGCTACGAGATTTTATTGTTTTTGCAAAAAGAATATCGAAAGCTATTGAAAAATCCATCCCGTGTTTGCGCGTAGGAATGACCGTCATAGGTCTTGAGGTTCCTCATGCCCATATTCATTTAATCCCTTTAAACGACATCAATGACATGTCTTTTGATCAACCTAAATTAGTTTTAGAAGTGGAAAAGATGAGATCAATACAAAAATGTATTTCTCAGAATTTTGAATGAACTATTTTAGTTCAGTATTAACGAAGAACATTAACTGTCCCTCATAACCTTCAACAGACACTTTAAAAGACTGAGATTGATGCCCAGTCATGCCTTTAGTGTCAAAGAGCACCCGTATAGTACTCGTTTTATTTGGTGACAGCTCGGTGTTTCCTTCTTTAATTTTTAAAAATTTATTGTCTTGCTTGATGTCTAACGTTATTTTAGTGTTAGACGTGTTTTTAACTACGAAAGTAGTACTAAGAATCTCACCACTTTTACTTTCTTTTAAATTTTGCACTAAATACTCAGACTCCAAGGGAAATACGGTCTTATTTCTTTTAATGGTCATACTCTCGATTTCAATCTTTCTTTCTATACCTGCAGCTTTAGAAAAAACAGACTCGTTTTGAACCACAACATCATCGCTTGTGTTCTGATCTGCGGCATATTCTCCAAATGGAGCGTATGTGAATGAAAGTTTCCCTTTAACCAAAGACGCGTCATCCAAATATTTTTTAAAGACACCCTCATCTACTTCTTTGAAATAGTTAATTAATGAGGATATACGTCGTTTGGTTAAGTTTATATTGTAGGCGGTATTGGCAACAGGACTTGCAAATCCTCTTATGAATATTGAGACCTCTGAACCGGTTATTAACTCATCTAATATCATGGTTTTAAATAATTCTAAATCGGAAACGCCCTTATCAACTTGATTAGAGAAAAAATCAACAAGTTCATTTACTAACTTCTTCGAATCATCTTGAACTAAACCTTTGGCGACTTCCGTTTTGTAGTAGTCATAACGATCTACATATAATTTATATGTATCGAAATAGTTTTGTTTAGTTGAAGTTTTCATAGTCGAGGCGTCGGGCTCGTCATTTCTAAAGTATAAGGTGATAGGTAAAATTTTGGTTATGATTTCTATAGTTTCAATAGTGTCTTCCGTTGTTTCTGTAACCAATTCTATTTCTGGGTAATCCATATAAATATCGCTACAGCAGGTGGGATTTTTTGAATAATATCCACCTAATCGATTGGAGGCCATATAGGTCGTGTCATCATGCTTAAAATAATACATGTCATTTGCAGGACTGTTGATTGGTTCAAGAGCATTCATTGGACTAGAGAATACGCCATCAATATAATCACTATAATGAACATCTTGACCACCAAAACCATTATGCCATGTTGAGGAAAAGAACAATTTATTTTCTTTACTGTCAAACCATGGTGAAATTTCATTTTCAAAAGTATTAATTGTGGAAATGTTACGTGGCTCCTTAAATTGGATTCCATCTATGCTTTCTGCAACCCAAATATCTAAACCTCCAACACTCCCTCTTCTATTCGAGGAAAAGAAAAGATAGTCAATGCTGTCAATTTTAGCGATTCTCGGCATTGTACTATTCTTGCCCTTTTGATTTATAGAAGAACCTAATGTATCGATAACCTGAAATTTACCGTCGATATAACTTGTAACTAGTATTTTACAGGTATAGCTAAATCCGTTGTCGTTGCAGGTACTATAATAAAACTTTGTGCCGTCACTTGAAAATGATCCATTTCCATAATTGTTTTCATTATTGAGG
>JABJEE010000021.1 GCA_018665005.1 Flavobacteriales bacterium | reverse complement strand
TATACTTAAATGCAGTAATTACGTTGCAAAATGAAAATGAAACATTACCCCACAAAAAATCCTCAACTATTGCTAGTAAAGGGTTTTAGTAGTGGTCCCACAAGGGCTCGAACCTTGGACCCCCTGATTATGAGTCAGGTGCTCTAACCAACTGAGCTATAGGACCCGTTGGAAGTTTCCAACATTGTGGATGCAAAAATAACAAAATATTCATTTTTAGAATGCATTTATCAAAGTCTTTTGTTTCGTATCTTTAGACGATGAAGAAACTATTCAAACTAAGCGTTTATATATGCCTTATCCTTCCATTTAATGCATTCAATCAAAGTCAAGCACTAATCGTTTGGGAAGACACCATATCCGTTGCAACCGGCAGCATCTATGGAAATACAAGGCCAAGAATCGTACTCAACAGCCAAGACGAACCCGTTGTGGTTTTTGGTAGAAACACTGATGGAGGCATCCATACAGCTAAATTTAATGGAACCGACTTTGATGCTCCCGTTCAAATAACACCAACTGGTTTTCAAAGCTATCTAGCCAATTGGACAGGACCAGAAATAGATGCATCTGGAGATACCATTATGATGGTGTTTAAGGAGAGTCCCATACAAGAAGGACATGTGTATAGCGTGAGATCAACAGATGGTGGCAATAGCTTTAGCGATCCTCTTCGAACTGACTCCCACCCTGTTGGCGTAGCTTGGCTTCCCAACATTGCATTTGATAACAATGGAAACCCTAGTGTAATTTATATGGTACACGATCAGGTATGGCTAAACCCAAGGTTCGTAGTAAGTCATTCAAACGATGGGGGAATTACTTTCAATCCCGAACAGGAGGTAACTTCTATTGTACCTGACGAGGCTTGTGATTGTTGCCCAGCAACGATAGCAAAGCAAGACAATTTACAAGCACTCGTGTTTCGCAATAACGAGGGCAGCATACGTGATATGTTTGCCGTGAAATCTCAGGATGGAGGTCAAAGCTTTTCGGAATATGAAAACATCGATTACCTCAATTGGATGATTAACCAATGTCCATCCACAGGACCTGATGCTTTTATTGACGAAAGCAATCTATTTGTGGTTTCTGCAAGTCAGGCTTCAGGGCGATACCGTTGTTATATCTCTAAAACCGATATGATTAATACACAGTCTCCTGAAACGGGCTTTATGCTTCCAGCACCAGAAAGCTCCGTTGGTAATGCCAATTTTCCACGCATTCACGGTAATCATGACTCCTTATTTGTCGTTTGGCAAGCAGCAGAAACAAGCAATTATGAGGTCTTCTGTGCGTTTGCAAGCGGAGATGATTTCAACAGCTTTGAACAAACAAAAAGTCAAATTAATTTGGTCAATAGCGGGACTCAATCGAATCCAGATTTGTACTACCGAAATGGATATATTCATGTTGTTTTTCAAGATGGAATTTCCGGAAATGTCATTTACCGAAGAGGGAGATTAAGTGCTTTGAGTATAGAGGAAAATCAAAATAAGGATGTATTAATTTATCCCAATCCAGCCACTGACCTGATTCATATTGAAGGTGTTGATGGACCCACAGCTTACAAGATTCTCTCCTTAGAAGGGAAAGAATTAGAAACGGGAGAGGTCTCAAAAAACAATACCAACATATGGGTTAAAGAGCTCACTCCTGGAATCTACATTTTAACTTTAAATAAAAAAACCTATTCAATTGAAAAACAATAATTTGAGATTTGTTTACATCTTACTTATGGGATTGCTTTTTTCTTGTAAAACAACGTCGCACAACAAGCAATTAGATTCAAATACATCAGTGATAAAAACAGCAGATGAAATCATATTTGAATACCATGATGCATCCGTTCCTCCCGACGATCATAGAAGCTACTTTATACAAATTAAGGAAGACAGCTTGTTTTATTCTGTAGACTCCTATGGTGAAATCATTAAGGAAAATTCAATTGGGATTGACCATCAAAAATGGAATAGTATTAAAAATGCTTTTATTAGCTGTGGAATCAAAAATGTTGAAGAAAGAAAAAACTCAGAAGGATGTACAGGTGGAAGTGGAAATAGTATATCTGCCTATGTAAAAAAAGAACAACTTTTTAAGGGCTACCAATACAGATGTAGCAATTATTTTGATGGCGATTTGGACGGTGATTTGAATTGTTTTCTAATGACCATCAAACAAGATATTGACCCTGTTTTTTTTAGTACTGATTAATTCAAACGCGTCCGAACCCGCAACAAAAACATCCAGAGCACTCCGAAAAGAATGGTGGCAAATAACAAATGACTTGTCCTCACCAGTCCCGGCATGTCCACATGGGCCAGAAGTACTCCTGAAAGCAATTCTATGGAAAGAATGATAAAGGCAATTCGAATGGGCGGATATTTGTTTTTTTGCTCGTTGATATAAAACACCACAGCCATTAACACCAATACAAGCCAAGAGAAGCTTCTGTGGATATAAAAAGTAAGACCCGTTTTTTCAGTCCAATCTTCTTGTGCCACTCCCTCTTTGATCAAGAGGTCAATTGATTCTCTCACTTGAGTGCCCAAAAACATTTGATAAAATGTGATGATGAAAATAAACCATACCATCCATTTTACCGATTTTGAGAGTTCATATTTATTGAAAATTTCTGACTTATTGTTGATCACAACAATTACGTAAATCTGAATGGCAATAATCACGAGAGCCAGTAACATGTGAATAGTAATGGTCCAAGGAACCAGATTGGTTGCAACGACAATCGACCCAAACCAAGCCTGAAAGGCCATGAGTATTAAATTGAAGCCACTCACCCAAATCAACTTTGATTTTCGATAGGCAAATAACAACCAGAAAAAAGCAGCGAGCATAAAGTTACCTGCCAAAAAACCAAAGAGACGATTCACGTACTCAATCCATGTTTTTTGTGCGTTGAAAGACTCTTCTTCATATACTGAAGGGTCTGTTCTTAACTTTTCTGCCGAGTCTTCCATTCCTATAGACTCTAACATACCCGAGAATTTCTTGACTTTCTTTGAACGCTTTTCTAAATAGGATTCTTGATAATCTTCAGGCAAATCGCTTACTTCGGTTGGCGGGATCCACTCCCCGAAACAACGTGGCCAGTCAGGACATCCCATTCCACTCCCAGTAATCCGTACAAAACTACCGGCTATAACCACCAAATAAATCAAAATTAAAGTGGCCCAATTAAAATAAAGAAAACGACTGGAATAGTTCATCGCTACAAAATTACCGAAACATATCATTTTTTAACGACTCGAAAGACTAAATGTTTATGTTCTGTACACAAAGTTGATAGATATACGAAAGATAGAATTATCTTTGTGTTTTAGTAGAATATCATGAATTACACACCACTAACAGCCGTTTCTCCAATAGACGGCAGATACCATTCAAAAACAAAAGCCTTACAACCTTATTATTCGGAATACGGACTTATTCGATATCGAGTACTTGTGGAAGTAGAATATTTTATTGCTTTAACGGCAATTCCTTTGCCTTCATTAGCTGATTTTCCTTCTGACCGTATTGAGCCTCTTCGCGACTTGTACCGGAATTTTACTGAAGAAGATGCTTTGTGGATCAAGGAAACAGAGAAAACAACCAACCACGATGTAAAAGCAGTGGAGTATTTTCTTAAAGAAAAGATGACACAAATGGGATTGGAAAGGTACTTGGAGTTTATTCATTTTGGCCTTACCTCTCAAGATATCAACAACACGGCAATTCCTCTTTCTTTGAAAGATGGTATTGAGCAGGTGTATACACCAATGCTTGATGAATTGATCGGAAAAATAAAAGAACTCGAAAACAAATGGAAAGACATCCCTATGCTTGCCAGAACACACGGTCAAGCGGCCTCTCCTACCCGATTAGGCAAAGAGCTAAAGGTGTTTCGTGAGCGATTGGAGATTCAAAAAAACACCCTCATCAATGTTCCATTTTCAGCCAAATTCGGTGGCGCTACGGGGAATTTCAATGCCCATCATGTCGCCTATCCAGAAATTGATTGGGTAAGCTTTTCGAATCAATTTGTAAATGAAACACTTGGTCTTCATAGAAGCCAAACCACAACCCAAATTGAGCATTACGACCATACGGCAGGACTTTTTGACGCTTTGAAGCGAATCAATACCATACTTTTGGATCTTGATCGAGATATATGGACTTATGTTTCTATGGATTATTTCAAGCAAAAACTTAAAGCTGGAGAAATTGGATCTTCGGCTATGCCTCACAAGGTAAATCCTATTGACTTTGAAAATTCGGAAGGAAACCTAGGTATAGCCAACGCGGTATTTGAGCACTTAGCGAGTAAACTTCCTCTCTCAAGGCTTCAAAGAGACTTAACGGACTCTACTGTTCTCAGAACCATAGGAGTTCCTCTAGCGCATACTTTAATCGCATTTCAATCCACTTTAAAGGGATTGGATAAGCTGGTATTGAATGAATCAGCTATTTCGAGGGAACTTGAAAACAATTGGGCTGTCGTTGCCGAAGCGATTCAAACGGTACTGAGACGAGAAGGTTTTGAAAAACCTTATGAAGCACTTAAAGGATTGACAAGGACCCATGATAAAGTAACTCAAACCTCTGTTCACGAATTCATTGATGGGTTAGATATTTCTCAAAATTTAAAAGATGAGTTGAAAAAGATCAACCCTTCTAACTATCTTGGCATACAAATGGTAGACTAATCCATAAAAGTATGTTTCGATCTCTTCTGATATTTATGTTATTTCTTGGATGTTCCACTTTTGGTCATGCACAAGAAAACCCATGGATTTCAAATCAGAAAAATTTTGATTTATATTGGGGAGACCTCGACAGGTCACCTGGTTCCTTATTAGATATTTTACCAAGAAAGAATTCAGACTTTTACACATTAAGATGGTCCGGAGGAAGAGCCATTGGAACCTACCGAATTACAAATCATGAGGATTTTAGACTAAAAGATCAAGCCAGAATAAAACAAGTTGCCCAAACAGGAATTGCGAATTTTGAAACTGCCAAACTCATCGAAGATCAGCTCTATGTTTTTCTTTCCGACAAAGCAAATGGAGAAATGCTTCTTTATGCACAACCTTATGACGAAGAGATGAACATTTATCTTGAGTCTAAATTAATCGCTTCATATACCAATACTAGAATCGGAGCCAAACCTAATTTTAGCATTGAATGCTCAGAAAACAAAAAGTACTTTGCTGTTTTCTGGCAAACCCAAGGCAGAAGTAAATTACAGGATGGCTACGGATATGTGATTCTTGATGCCAATTTAGAAGTTCTTCAAAATGGGTCTTATTTTCTTCCATTCGACGGAAACATGAGTACCATAAACCAGCACCACATTACGGACAATGGAGATTATTTTATTAGTGTAACCGAACACAATACTCCGAATGACAAGCTATTTTCGCGGTCCTTTCAGAATTTTAAAGCCATTCATGTTTATAAAATTAAAAACAATGAACTCAATGAGTTTTCACTTGACCTGAATAACAAGCGAGTTGATGATATGGAAATGTCTTCAAAAAACAATGTTTTCACTTTATCTGGGATTTACGGCTCCGGTCGAGACGGAAAAATCGATGGGGTTTTTATATTGAGATATGACACCCAAAAAGATTCAGTTCTGTTCAAAGGATTGGTGTCTTTTGACCCGTATCTAATTGATCAAAACTGGGTGCCTTCAAATGCGCGTAGGTCTAGATTCACAAATCGAAATATTGGCAAAACCACCTATCGTTTTAAAACTAGAGACTTCTTTAGTCTTAATGACGGAACCATCTGTGGGTCACTAGAGAAATACTATGTTTATGAAAGAACAAATTACGACAGTAGAACAGGCTTGTCAAGTACGATTTATCAGTATTATTACGATGATCTATTTGCCTTTAAAATCGGTAAAGAAGGAAAATTTGACTGGCAAAAAAGAATTCCAAAATCTCAGATATCCACAAATGATGGAGGCCCCTTTTCATCCTACAGTTCATTTACTGATGGCGAAAACATGTACTTTATATTCAATGATAACTTGAAAAACTATGATGATTTCGGTGATTATTCTCGGGGAAGTAACCCTTGCTATTCTTTCAATCTTTCGAAAAGAAAAAATACTGCGGCCATCTGTACAGTCAATATGGAAAATGGAGACATCGAACGTAAAACATTATTTACCAGAAAAGATTTAAATTCTATCGTTGTTCCAAAAATGTTCAAGCTAGATTCACCAAACAAAGAGCTCTTATTGTATGCGATAATGAGCGGAAAAGAGAAGTTTGGAATATTAAATTTTAGTCACAAAAAATAACATGAAATTGATTTTAAAATTAAGTCTTTTGATTCTACTCATGGCTTCATGTACAAATCCAGTAAAAAAGGTAAAGCCAAAAAAAACAATTCCAGTAAATAACCATTCTTTTTCAAACATTGAGGAGGTTCATACGACACATCTTCATCTTGATTTGAATGTAGATTTCACGAATAAAAAACTAAGTGGAGTCGCAAGACACAAAATGGATAATCAGGGGGCAAATCAAGCCGTTTTTGATATAAAGGGTTTAAAAATACAAAAAGTCACTACCGGTAATTCAGAAAATGAGAAGGTCAGAAAATTCGAAATTGGCCCAGGTGTAGAAAACACCATTTTAGGGCAACCTTTGATTGTGAACATTGATAAAAACACCGCATATGTTAATATTTATTACGAAACTACTGAAGAATCAGAAGCCTTAGACTGGTTAGACTCGGCTCTCACAAGCTCCAAAAACAAACCGTTTTTGTATACTCAAGGACAGGCTATTCTGACACGGACATGGATCCCCATACAAGATGCTCCATCTAATAGAATTACCTATAGTGCTGATTTAAAAGTTCCATCTGACCTTATGGCCGTTATGAGTGCCTCTAATCCAAAAGAAAAGAACCATGAGGGGAATTATCATTTTGACATGAAACAACCCATACCATGCTACTTGATTGCTCTTGCTGTTGGTGATTTGGTCTATGGTGATTTAGGGAACCATACTGGCGTCTATTGTGAGCCCGAGCTTTTAGAAGCAAGTATGTATGAATTTGAAGATTTACCCAATATGATGGAAGCTGCAGAAAAGCTCTATGGCAAATATGCGTGGGACCAATATGATCTTCTGATTCTCCCTTACTCTTTCCCATTTGGCGGCATGGAAAACCCGAGGTTAACATTTGCCAACCCGACTCTGCTGGCTGGAGACAGAAGCTTGGTATCTGTAGTTGCTCATGAATTGGCTCATTCATGGTCCGGTAATTTGGTCACGAACGAAACGTGGAATGACTTCTGGTTGAATGAGGGATTTACCGTGTACTTTGAAAATAGAATAATGGAAGAAATTATCGGTAAAAACGGAGCCGATAATTTGGCTCTTATTGAATTCTTTGAACTTCAAGAAGAACTTGAAAGAATAGAAAATAGTGGACATCCAGAAGATGCTCACCTTTTTCTTGATCTTGATGGAAGAGATCCAGATGATGGCATGACCGACGTGGCCTATGTAAAGGGGGCATTTTTCCTTAAAACACTCGAAGCCAATGTAGGAAGAGATAAAATGGATGTGTTCTTAATGAGTTACTTTGATCATTTTAAGTTCACATCTGTCAATACAGATAAATTTGTGAGCTACCTAGAAAAAGAATTGTTACAGAAGCACAAAATCGATTTTAATTATAAGGAGTGGATTTATCAACCTGGAATCCCTGAAAGCTGCATTAACCTGAAGTCTGATGGATTTGAAAATGTGAAGGAAATGGCCATCACTTTTGCAAATGGCGAAACAGATGAAAGTTGGGACAAAGTGCCTTTCAATAAAAGAAGTAATTATTCAGTTCAGGAATGGCTTACTTTTATTAGACATCTACCATCTGATATCAATGTCGAAAAAATGGCCAAGCTGGACAAACATCTTGCTTTCTCTGAATGGACGAATGCAGAAATTCAATTTGAGTGGTTTATGAAGTCGATCTCATCAAATTATACTAATGCTTATCCATACCTCGAATCATTTTTGGAAAAAATAGGAAGAAGGAAATTTATACTGCCACTATATGAAGCTTTATATAAGAATGTAAATACCAGGAAAAAAGCATTAGAATGGTTCAAAGACTATAATAAGAACTATCATGCAGTTTCGAGCAATTCTATAGCTGAAGCACTAGAGCTTTAAGATTAATTGGCCACTTCGCTCATATAGCGAATACGCATGAGTCGCAACTCCTCCTCTGTATATAAACCGTCAAACTCCTTGTAAGCCTCAATGATATCATCGGTTTCAGCTTCATTGAAATATTCAAAAACCTCATCCTGACTATCTTGATCGAATACATCATTGAGATAATAATTAATATTTACACGGGTACCAGAGGAAACTACTGTTTCTATTTCAAGCAATAAGTCCTCAAATGATTTACCTTGAGACCTGGCGATATCCTCTAAAGATAATTTCCGATCAATATTCTGAATAAGCTGCACCTTCAGTTGAGATTTATTGACCAAAGTTTTAACCATAATGTCTTGTGGTCGTTCAATGTCATTCCGGTCAACATAATCTGCAATTAATGCCATAAAAGGTTCGCCATAACGATCTGCTTTTCCATTTCCGACTCCTTGAATATTGATAAGGTCTTCTTTTGAAATCGGATACTGAAAGCACATGTCCTTTAGAGAGGGCTCTTGAAAGATGACAAAAGGAGGAATATTTCTCTCTTTTGATATTGATTTTCTTAGATCAAGTAACATCTGATACAATTCGTTATCAAAAACCGCCTCTTTTGAATTGGATTGAATGATCGAATCCTCATCGTCTGTATTTGAGAAATCATGTTCTTTTAAAAGGATAAATGACTTTGGGTTTTCAATAAAATCTCTGCCTTCTTCGGTAATACTCAATACCCCAAAAGATTCAATATCCTTACTCAATAAACCAAAAACGGTAGCTTGTCTTAATACCGCATTCCAAAAATGCTCGTCTTTTTCCTTTCCAATTCCAAATTCGGGCAATACATCATGCTTGTAAGACTTCATATCTGCAGTATTAGTGCCGGACATAAAAGAACATATATGTTTCGATTTCTGAGTCTCATCAAGGGCTAAAATGGCACTTAAAAGCTTTTGAACATATAACTTACCTTCTATTTTTTCTCTAGGGTTTTTACAATTGTCACATTTTTCATTGCAATTCTTCTCGTTAAATTTTTCCCCAAAATAATGCAGTATAAATTTCCTTCTGCAAACAGATGTTTCTGAATAAGAGACTATTTCATTTAATAATTGCCTACCAATATCTTGTTCGGTCACAGGTTTACCTTGAAGAAATTTCTCAAGCTTTTCGATGTCTTTATAGCTATAAAACGCAAGACACTCACCTACACCGCCGTCTCTACCTGCTCTACCCGTTTCTTGATAATAGCTCTCAAGAGATTTAGAAATGTCATGATGAATGACATATCGCACATCTGGTTTGTCGATTCCCATTCCAAAGGCTATGGTTGCAACAATAACATCAGATTCTTCCATTAAAAACATATCTTGATGTCTCGCACGAACAGAGGTTTCAAGACCTGCATGATATGGCAAGGCATTGATTCCATTTATTTGTAATAGCTTGGCGACTTCTTCCACTTTCTTTCTACTCAAGCAGTATATGATACCACTCTCGCCCATCCTTTGTTTTATGTATTTTATGATTTGTTTTTCAACTTCACGTTTGGGTCTGATCTCATAAAACAGGTTATCCCTATTAAATGAAGATTTGTAAACAATGGCATCAAGCATATTCAGATTCTTCTGAATGTCATGTTGTACTTTAGGAGTAGCGGTAGCAGTTAGTGCAATTATTGGCACCTTAGAGATTTCTTCAAAAATTTGCCTTAATCTGCGGTATTCTGGCCTGAAGTCATGCCCCCACTCTGAAATACAATGTGCTTCATCTATAGCAAAAAAAGAAATGGTAACTGAGGTAAGAAACTCTATGTTTTCTTTTTTGGTCAAAGATTCAGGTGCCACATACAACATTTTCGTTTTGCCTTCTCTAACATCTGCTTTAACCTGCTGAATCTCCGTCTTATTTAAAGAAGAATTCATGAAATGAGCTACACTCTCGTCGTTTGATAGGTTGCGAATGGCATCAACTTGATTTTTCATTAATGCAATGAGTGGTGAAACAATAATTGAAACACCTGGTAATAAAAATGATGGCAACTGATAGCACAGAGACTTTCCGCCTCCTGTCGGCATAATTACAAAGGTGTTATTACCCTTTAATAAATTATTAATGATTTCTTCTTGACTGCCTTTGAATTTATCAAATCCAAAATACTGTCTAAGAGCACCTTTTAAATCAACGGATTCTGTGGTTAATCGAACACTCAAACCTGATCCATTAAAAAACAATAAGCCATATATTAAATATACTAATTATTCTTGGTAATGAAATATGAAATGGCAAACTGTTTACATCGGAGGATTTAGAGCGATCACCTCTTTTACCTCGGGAATATGCTGTTTAAGTAAAGTTTCTATACCTCCTTTAAGAGTTGCTGTTGACGAAGGACAACCTGCACAAGATCCTTTCATTAAAACAGTTACCTGTCCTTCTTTGTATCCTACATAATCGATTGCACCACCATCGTTTTCGACAGCGGGACGAACATACTCATCAAGAAGAGCCGCTATTTTGTGGTCAAATTCAGTTTTATCAAAATTCAAATTATTAACGTCGACATTAGAAATTGTCGGCTCTTCTAATTCCTGACTCTTTAATAAGATTTCTTTTCCTTCGGAAATCCACTCGCGAATGTATTCACGAAGCTGCATGGTGATAAAGTCCCAAGAAACATTTTCAGTTTTTGTAATGGTTACAAAATTAGAAGCCATGAATACACCATCAACAAAAGGCAATTGAAACAATTCTTCCGCCAGTGGAGAAAACCCAATGGTGTCTTTTTTTGAGGTGAAATTAGCGGTCTCACCAGTAGGTAAGATATACTTATTGGCTACAAATTTCATTGTAGACGGATTCGGTGTAATTTCGGAATATATAGTTACAGGGACTTTCATTGGTACAAAATTAATAGTAAATCAACAATCCAATCACATTTAAGTTAAAAAATCTAATTTATAGGTTGATGTTTTGAATCCAATAGATCTAAAACCGTTTTTACTGGAGTAAAAGTTTCAATAGGGACTTCTACAAAAAGTGTGTTCCAATTATACATGGCCCCATTCCACAACCCTGGAAGTTCTAGAAATGAAATCTCCGCACCCTCGTACATTTTATTTACGACAAAATAACAGTCATCATTTCGGTATTGCTTCAGATCATGCTTGTTGCCGTCAAAATCGCAAAGATCTAAGACCATCATGACAGGGTTAAAATGCGTGCTTTCCGTCAATATGTTTTGCTGCGTATCTTCTTTTGAAATTTGTACCGCTTCGATAATCTGTTTGGTAATACTTCCCTCCTTGTCTTTCACAAAAAAAGGTCCCCCTCCAGCTTTACCTTCATTTTGAACCATTCCACAAATTCTTAATGGACGATTAATGAGATTACGTATGCTTTCTGAATCATCATTTATATTAAGCTGAACGGATGTATACAATTGATATTCTGTATTAAAGTCTAACAATCCTTCTAATGAAGGATCATTGTAAAGACTATGCAATTCCGATTTCACCTTCATTAATAAACCACAAAGTGTTTTCCATACTTCAATAGAGCTTTGTGAAGAGTCTGGGTGTTGTATGTTGTCTATGTTTTTTATCAATACAATTTGTTGCTCTAAATCATTTAAATTTTCAATAAGAGCTCCATGTCCAGCTGGTCGTTTTAAAAATTGACCATTCTTTAATTGGACCGGTTTTAATGCATCATCAAACGTAAATGAATCAGTTAAAGAATTTTGAAAGGAAAAATCAACGCGATAATCTTGATTGTAAGATTTCTTTAATTCATCTAATGATGATAAAAAATCATCCATAAATGATTCCTGTATTGTAAAGTGATACTGTACATTGTCAGTTCCAAGCATGAGGCCTTGAACGATGTGTTCCTGAAAACCATTTAATGTCTTCCCATCAACTTGATGGAATGGAATCAGGCCCTTTGGTGATTTCGAAAAACCCTTCCCCTCTGCAGCAATAATTAAATTCACTAATTTTCTTGAGCTCAAATCACCATTTTTCCAGTGGGAATGTGCTTCCGATATCTGATCATCATAAAAAGCAAAATGTTCTAATTCATTTAGAAAATTTAAAACTTTAATGTCTTTTTCGAATATTTCATCTGATACAGAAGAAGTTAAAAAATCAAACATTCGAGAACCAGAACCTGACGCAGGGATAAAAAACATAAGCTCTTTTTCCTTACTGTCAAATAACTCAATCAAATTCACTTTCTCCTGGGCACCAATAGCAATTATACCATCATGTAAAATACATGGGGCAATTATTTCTATTTTTGGGCTTCCTGATTGAATCTGATTTTTTTGAGAATCAATTTGATGATTTAGATCAGCAGTTGGCATAAAATATTTAAAATATGAATATCGTCTTCGAATATATCAAATATCGCTTGAATGCAAAATATTTACATGGAATTCATTCACCATTTGTATATAAATTCATGCAGGAAAGCACGAATATTCAAATTGAAAAAGAACACCAACATGAAATTGAGAAGTTTATATCCTTAACCAAAACGAACCCTCAAGAGATTCAAGTTAAAGATTATGGTGCAAAGTCTAAAAAACTGAAAGGCAAACGAACCGTAAGTCAGATTTTCAAAACCAGCTCGTCATTTGGTAAAAATGCTCTTCTACTGTATCGTTTAAGCAACTACTTTAAACCCAAACTTGTATTAGAATTAGGGACTTCCATTGGAGTGGGTACTTTACATCTTCATTTGGGTCATACGGATTCCAAAATCGTATCTATAGAAGGGTGCCCCGAAACGTATGATTTATCCACTCAAAATCTAAAGAAAGATAACATAGAGCTTGTAAATAAAACTTTTTACGATCACATTAAAAGTTTAAATCAGGAAGTCTTTGATCTTATTTTCATCGATGGACATCACGACGGAGAGGCACTGAAGTATTATTTGCATCTGTTGAAAAAACACACTCACAATGATACAATTATTGTCTTGGATGATATTCGTTGGAGTAGTTCTATGCTTAACGCTTGGAATGAACTAGCAAAAGAAAAGAAGTACCATTTAAGTATGGATTTTTTTAGAATGGGTATACTTGTGAGACGCAACCAACAAGAAAAAGAGCATTTTATGTTAAAGCTTAAAAAGTAACAAACAAGTCTTCTAAAAGCCCCAGGTCTTCACCAATGGGTTCAATAATAAATTTAGCCTCATTATCATCAGGACGGTCAAAACCTGCAATAGCTATTCCTGCTGTTGTAGGTGCAGATGTAGGTGCAAACAGCGTCATGTCATCAGAAAAAGAATCTTCTTCAACATCAGAAATCATTTCAGCCATCATCGCACCATTTAACCTCGTTTCTGTGTCTATCGAAATGCTTTCATTAAGGTTGTCTTCAACTAGCTCTGAGCTCTCATTTGATCCCATTAAAGACTCTTCATTTGTCGTTTTCAAATCTATTTCTGCCTTATCTTTAGAAAGCGATTTCACTTCTTTAGGGCTTTCCTTTTTTTCAATTTCATTTTGAGAATAAAGCTGCTTCGGTTGATTGTCAATAGACATATTGTTCACCGAATAATAGAGTGTAAATATAAAGACCAAAAGAAAAGCAATTTGCAAACCCGGTTTGGCATACAAGGGTTTGATTGGCGGAAATAGAAAACTTAATAAGCGAAACCCTCCTTCACTGGCATGTATTTCTTTAAATTCCTGATCCAATTGCCTTTTAACCGAAGCTGAATTTAACCGAATAGTTTCATCGCTTAGGGTTTCCATACCAGAATACAAATGCTTTACACTTTCAAACTCATCTTCATTTGAACACAGCTCTGAAATGAAGTTTTTTTCATCATCCGTAAGCTCGTGAAAGCTTGATTTACTAAATATTTGTACGTATTTCTCTTCCATAATTATTGATTATATATCGGATTATATTCTTTCAACTCACTGGCCAATGTTTTCGTCGCATAAAACAATCTTGACTTTACAGTGCCCTCATTAATTTGCAAGGTTTCAGCAATTTCCTTCATTGAAAAACCTTCAAAATGTCTCAATGCAAATACACTTTTGTGTTTCTCATCAAGAGAATTGAGCGCTTCATAAAATGAATCACTAAAAGTGCTCTCGTGCACTTTCTTTAGAGTGTCGGAGTCAGATTGAATGGACTTTGTCGGTTCAAAATCATTTGACACATGCTTACGAACAGACATTCTTTTGTATTCATTTTTGCACATATTACATGCGACTGAAAAAACCCAGGTTCTAAACGACCTGTTTACATCAAAGTAATCTGGCTTTCGGATAATCTTCGCAAAAAGATCATGAACCATGTCTTCGCATTTTTCTTTGTCCCTGGCAAGCATTTTCATGAAATACCCAAATAAAATTTCCGAATATCTTATATAGATTTCATCAAAAGCCCTTTGGTTTCCCTTGGACAGCATTTTCATCAGCTCTTCATCTGAAAGCTGCTTCACTTGCTTTTGAAAAATTCTCATTCTAATGAACCTTATCTAATTTCCCTTTTTACGTTTTTTCTCGCTACTGTTCATGTAATCATTGCTCTTATTGGAATCATGAAATTTTTTGAGAATCACTTTGGTTGGTCTATAATTCTTGGCATAATTTCTACTTTCCGGAGATGTATATTCATTCAAATTCTTTTTATTAAAATCCTTGTTCCATAAATCATCTAAATCACTTGCACATAAGGGCTTTTGTTTACCCGTTCTCAAAACCAAACCATACGGGACAAGCTGTGAAGCCATTGGTTTCAAATATTCTAATGGAAAAGTCATGGAGATGGAGATCCCTTTGTTGCTATTCAGATTACACATTTCAATAAAGAACTGAATATCTACAACTTCTCTATTCGGCACCTTTACTCCTTTTCCTTTTATTAATTCTCGATATGAAGAGCTCTTCAATAAATCGAGAGAAACAATACATATTGAATTAAATACAGGACCTTGAATCAATTGGTTATAAATAGTTCCATAAGAATCATTAGTGCCATGAGTGATTAAAATCTCATTGCCCTTGGCAGACTCCAGTACATCATCTGTATAGGAGATTGTTTCTTTACTAAGCGTACCATTATTTACCAATTTAACTAGTCCTTTTCTGGTAGCGTTGTCATCCCCTGTTGCGATTGAGTTTGCCACGATTAATCGCTGTACTTCCTGATTGTTTCCATCAATGGCCTCTGCACGGTAAAGTGACTCTTGTCTTGTAACATCGTAATTCCCAGAAACATAATTATACAAATGGTATTCAAAGGATTCATCATCAATGTTTCGCAATTGCTCAACTTCTGAATCCATAACTTTCTGACTTTCCACAGAAGGAGAACGACTAGAAATTTGGTATTTCACCTTATTTGATTCCAACTCCAAAACCTGCGATGATTGCACCTTGAAAGAACTGGAAGGACTTAGGTTTTCTTGATTCCTTTTTGGAACCTTATCTTTATTAAACTCGCGCGATTCTTGTTTCTTTGAAACAGGAGCAACACTATCCATATAATTACCATAGGTTTTGATTTCCTCCTCAAGTTGAATTTCTTGATTGGAATTCGTGGAGTTAAAAGTTGAATTCTCAGGCGGCTGACCAAAGCCATCTATTGCAAAAAATAATACAACAAAAAATAAAATAAACTTCATAATCGTAATGTTATCTAAGACCTGATACAACCATCATTTAGATTGGTTCATTAATTTGGTTTAAATTCATCAAAAATTGAGTTTAAAACAAATATTCCAAAGGAAATATCGTTATTTGCCTATGCGAAAACAAGTTTCTCTTTTCTTAATCACGTTTATACTTGGAACACTTATGTTCAGTAGCGGCTGTAAAAAAAACAATTTTACAAGCACAGGCAATCTTGAATTTTCATTAGACACTTTGGTTTTCGATACTGTTTTTACAACTATCGGATCAACTACTGAACAATTTAAAATCTATAACAACAATTCTAAAACCATAATTATTGATGAGGTTCAATTGATGGGAGGAACAAATTCGCCTTTTAGAATCAATTTAGATGGAGTATCCAATATTACACATGAAAGCATAGAACTAGAAAGTAATGATAGTTTATTTATGTTTGTCGAAGTAACCCTAGATATAAATAGCCAAAACACACCCATGATCATCGAAGATTCCATTCGATTCAAGACCAATGGGCTTGACCAATATGTGAAGTTGGCGGTATGGGGTCAAGATGCCTATTTCTACTATAATGACACTGTTCAAGGCTCTTGGACTTCAGAAAAGCCCCATGTTATATATGGCTATGCCTTAGTCGATTCCGCTCAATCTTTGAATATCGAGGCGGGCACGAATGTTCATTTGCATAAAAACGCACTATTATATATTAACAAAGGGAGTTTAAACATCAATGGATTTCTAGACAATGAAGTGGTTTTTCAAGGGGACAGACTTGAATCACTTTATGACGACGTTCCAGGTCAATACTACGGTATATACTTCAATCAAGCCAAAGCATCTATCATTGACTACGCAATCATAAAAAATGGAACCGCAGGAATCCATGTATTTTCTAGTGGAGTCGGTCCTTTAAGCTATGCGCTTACAATTAGAAACACGAAACTATTCAACCATGCAAGATATGGACTGTTTTTATATGATGGAGCTTCAGTTAAAGGTGAGAATGTTATTTCGAGTAGAAATGGATTTCATTCATTATTGGTTTTGAATGATTCCCGATTTAATTTCAATCATTGTGATTTTTTAGGTTTTGGTTCAGCACAATCTCCGGCCATAGGAATTAGAAATTATCTCAATGATCCGAATGAGACTGCAAGTATTTCTGAAGGTGTTCTTTATAACAGCATTATTTGCGGAAATTTAGAAACCGAAATCATTTTAGATACCATTATTGATTTTCCGGGTCAGCTCAACTTAGATATTCAGAATTGTTTCATTCAATCAGAAGAAGAATATAGCGATGCCTTTTATCAAAATAATATATGGAGAATCGATCTGGACAATTCAATAGACCCTCAATTCAATTCGATATCAGATATGGATTACGGGTTTTCTTCCAACTCCATTTTAAATGCTAATGGTTTTGCCACATCGGTTACAACGGATATCTTAGGTAATTTCAGAAACAATCCTCCTGATATTGGAGCAATAGAACAGAATTAAATAAAAAAGGCGCCCAATGGACGCCTTCGATTCTAATTACTATGAGATTAAACGCTTGCGTTCATATTATCTAGAACACCCATTACACTTCTAACAGCCTCAACTGATTCAGCCAAAAGCTCTTTTTCTGCGTCGTTTAACTGAAGCTCGATTATTTTTTCAATTCCATTTTTACCTAAAACTACAGGGACACCTAAATAAATATCATTTAAGTTATATTCACCTTGAAGCCAAGCACAAACTGGAAATATTCTTTTTTGATCTCTTACAATTGCTTCGACCATTTGAGCAGCAGAAGCTCCAGGAGCATACCAAGCTGAGGTACCTAGCAATTTTACGATTTCGCCACCACCAAACTTTGTTCGCTCGATGATTTCATTCAATTTGTCTTCTTCAATAAGCTCTGTCACTGGAATACCTCCGACAGTCGTATATCTTGGAAGAGGTACCATGGTATCTCCATGCCCTCCCATTAATACCGCTTGAATGTCTTTTGGTGAAACATTCAATTCTGAAGCTAAAAAAGCTCTATATCTGGCCGTGTCTAAAACACCTGCCATACCAAACACCTTACTTGAATCAAAATTTGCACTTAAATATGCGCAATACGTCATCACATCGAGTGGATTTGAAACTACAATGATTTTAGCATTTGGAGAGTATTTTACAATATTCTCAGTTACGGATTTTACGATCCCGGCATTTGTAGCAATTAAATCATCTCTAGACATTCCTGGTTTTCTTGGAAGTCCTGATGTAATTACTACAACTTCAGAGTCTTTGGTCATTTCATAATTACTTGTTGACCCAATGGTTCTTGAGTCATATAAGTTTACAGGAGAAGTCTGCCAAATATCTAAAGCTTTTCCCTCTGCAAAACCCTCTTTAATGTCAAGTAAAACGATTTCATTAGCGATTTCTCTTTGTGCTAAAACATCGGCACATGTTGCGCCTACGTTTCCTGCACCTACTACAGTTACTTTCATTTATATTATAATTAAATTACAGTTATATCCACGAAATTAACACATTTAATACAATTTCGTTTTATTTACTCTATTAATAATTTACTTTTGGAGGCAACTCGGATAAAAACAGCGCGTTATAAATCTAAATAACATT
>JABJEE010000203.1 GCA_018665005.1 Flavobacteriales bacterium | reverse complement strand
TTTGTTTGCACATTGATTATGTGCTTTGAAGGTATTGGCTCATAACGTCCAAGCTCTTTTTTATAAAATGGATTAAAGTCATTTACAGAAATCATTCCTGAGCTAAAAAAATCAGATTTAAATGGTATCCAAAAGCTATAAAACGCAAGCGGCAATATACATGCAGCAGCTGCATATCTTAAGATCTTTCTTACACCAATTGATTTCTTTACATTCGGCACACTAACAGGTATTGCATCAGCAACGACTTCTTCTTGCTCTTCTTTAACCTCTTGAACAGAAACAAAATCTAATTCTTTAAGCCCGTATGCATCTGCAAGAAGGTTAAAAGATCGGTCCTGCTTAAAAGTATAATTTCCGTTTTCAGAACGCTTTAATGTACCTATATGCTTGAAGACCACTTCCTCACCATTACTCAACCTTTTATCCAGCTCCGTTACAAAATTTGAGAGCTTTATTTTTATAGAATCGTAATCTTCTTTTTGAGCTTGAACAAACGATGAAATTAAAAGACCATCATCAGCTGTCAGAAACCTATTAAATAAAAGATGTTTGGAGGGGGGAAGAATAATCCCTTTTTCAAAATCAATTTGACTAGAAACTCTCTTGGCAATAAAACCACCAAATTCCGGGATAATCACACAATTATGGTGAACCAATAGATCAAATAATACGCTGTCTAAATTCGTCATACTCAAAGTTAAAAAGAAAATCCAATCATTTATGCTATTTCCTCAATAGACTCAAAACCTTTTCAACATCTTCAGGCACATCAATATTCGGTGTTTCAATGGTGGTTTCGACCACTCTTATTTTTTCACCATGAAACATCCACCTCAACTGCTCTAAGGACTCTAACCTTTCGATCTCACAAGAATCCATCGATGAGATTTTGGTAAGAGAGTGCTTAGTAAACGCGTATAGTCCAATATGTTTCAGATAAGAATAAATATTGTCTTGCTTTGAGTTATTCGGTATGACACTTCGGCTAAAATAAAGAGCATTACTTTGGGCATCTGTAACGACTTTGATTCGATTTGGATTTGAAAGCTCTTCAATAACAATGTTTCTAGATGCCAGCGTCGCTATTTGAACCGATTGGTCATTAAATGCATCAATAAGCTGTTCAATCTGAGCTACATCCACCAGGGGCTCATCACCTTGAATATTAATTAGAATATCAAAATCTCCATGGTTATCAGACACTTCTATACACCTTTCTGTTCCTGATACATGATCGGTTGATGTCATCATTACGTGTCCTCCGAATGATTGGACCTCATCAACTATTCTTTGGTCATCTGTAGCAACAATCAGTTTGTCTATTTTCGAGGATTGATTTACCCCTTCATAAACCCTTCGAATCATTGATTTACCATCCAAGTCAATTAAGGGCTTTCCCGGAAATCTGCTTGAATCATATCTTGAGGGAATAACACCTAAAACTTTCATTAAAATTTCATTTGAACTTGAACAGTGAAATTACGCGGGGGTTGTATATCTCCAGGACGACTCGTGTATTCAGAATTTAATAAGTTGTTCACCATAAAGCCTAAACGATAATTGTCATTCAATTTATACCCAAGACGCATATCAATCACAAAACTTCCTTTGTTGTATCTTTCTCTATAATCTTTTAACCCTGGCAAAATATAAGTTGTACCACCTATAGGTTCTTCAAAAACTTTATCAATGTTGCGCATAAACCCTCCATATCTCAAAGAAAAGCCAGCACTATATTTCTTGTAATTCACCTCTACATCTACTTTGGCCAAATGCTTGAATCGGTATTTCAAAATATTTTCGGTTGTATCAGACCAAGTGCTTCTGTAGTCTGCGTCATTATTTAAACTTATCGGATTCATATAGGTATATCCAATTAACGAGACAATCTCAACATCGCCGATACTCCCCATACTATTAAAGGAAAAATCCAGCCCTGTAATCCGTGCAGATTCGGCATTCTGCGCTCTAAAACCAATCATTTCAAAAATACTAACCCCTTGATTTTGAAGCTCTAAATACTCCTCCAACCCACTTGGTGTATCAGTGTTTAATAGTGACCCATTGATCGGGTTATAAATACCAAATGTGAATTCAATCATATTTTGATACTCATTGATAAATGCAGCAACATCAAACATCCCTTTCCAGTCGCCTATGCGAACACCTTGCTTGAAACCAATTTCTGCTGCCCAACCAATTTCTGGTTTTAATTGCGGGTTTTGAAAAATATTTAAGGCTCCAACACTTGTATTTATATATCGTTCTCCCACCGCTGGATATCTTATCCCTTGGCCAATAGACGCTCTCAAATGGGTGTATTCAGCCAACTGATAGTGGAATCCTGACCTCGCAACAGGATAAAATGGCAGAATCGTTGAGTCTTTCTTAGAAAGCATAAAATCACTGTCTCCGCGTTCTCCATCCATTTCAAAGTATTCTAAACGCAATCCTGCGGTGAAGTCAAAATCACCAATATGGTGCTCTACCTGAGTATATATAGCAGCATTCAAAGAATTGTGATCTCCCACCAA
>JABJEE010000202.1 GCA_018665005.1 Flavobacteriales bacterium | reverse complement strand
ATCAATTTATTATCAAGCATTAAACGGAAACATCAATATACTTGATACTATTGAAATAGAGGCTTATCCCCTACCCGATCTAAACTTAGGTAATGATACCTTGATTTGCAGTGCTGCTGATCTCGTTTTAGATGCAGGAGTGCAAAACTCTTATTTATGGAGTGACAATTCTACACAACAAACGTTAGCCCCTGATTTTTCGACGGTGGGTAGCTTTACCTTCTCTGTTTCTGTTGAAAATCAGTTTGGATGTACTTCTGAAGATGATATTAACATTGAAGTTCAAGACTGTGCTGAATTGTCTATACTTAATTCAGAGGATATCATTTTCTATCCCAATCCTTTTCGTGATGTGGTTTATGCAAATGTGAATTTGGAGGATTATGAGATTGAGGTGTTTGATTTAAGTGGTCGGAAAATTGAAGTCTCAATAATCGATGATTTTTGTTTTCGTATTATTGGTAAAAGTTCTTACTATTTTATTCAATTCAATCAAATAAATTATCCAGTTTTAAAACTCAAATAAAACATCAATTATTCTGGCTTGAATCATGTATATGGTCTGGTCTATTCTGTAAATAATATCAATGTTATGTTCATTTATTAATTTCAGACATTTTAAAAACGTATCAATGCCGTTTACAACGAATTTTCCTATATTGCAATACTCAATGTATATTTGCTAGAACTCATTGATTAAAACTATTAACTATGTCAACGGTCTTCGAAACCCGTCTTATCGGTAACATCGGTAAGGACGCGGAAGTAAAAAATATGGAAAACGGTATTGTAGCTATTAATTTTCCTGTAGCACACAACAAAAACTGGAAAGATAAAAAATCTGGAGAGCTGAAAACCAAAACTACATGGGTAAACTGCACCATTTGGAAAAAGGAAGGGTCAAGTTTGAAAATCACAGATTATTTAAAAAGAGGTACCCTTGTTGATCTAATTGGAACTCCGTTTTCAAAAGCTTATACTCATGAAGATGGCTCTGTAAGATCTGAAATAAGACTTAACATCGCTAAAACCAATATATTAAGAACTTCAGCTCGTGGTGAAAGCAATCCGCAAACGGCTGAATCGAGTTATAATTCATCTACAGATATTGTTGAAGATTTCTCTCTTCAAGAAGATGATTATTAATTTTTTTTTGAAACCATTTCTTCCCTTATAAAAATCTATTATATTTGCAGTCGAATTTTCTTCCTTAGCTCAGTTGGTTAGAGCATCTGACTGTTAATCAGAGGGTCCTTGGTTCGAGCCCAAGAGGAAGAGCATTAAAAGAGGTCAATATTGGCCTCTTTTTTTTTGCAATGAACTTTAGTTTCTTGGTATTGTTTATCTTTAAATTAAAAACATATGAAATATTTATACGCAACCCTTCTTTTTTTATTCGTTTCTGAATATTCTTTTTCTCAACAAGTCATTAATTCTTCTTTGACCTTCAATGGTATAACAAGAAATTATATCCTATTCGTTCCCGGGGCATATGATCCGGCTACTCCTGCTCCTCTGGTTTTTTCTTTTCACGGTTATTCAAGTAATGCTGCCTTAAATATGAATTATACTGGTTTTACTGCAATTTCTGATACAGCAGGATTTATTTTGGTGCATCCTGATGGCACTCTTGATGCCGATAATACTCCTCATTGGAATGTAGGCGGTTGGACAATTGGGAGTACGGCAGACGATGTGGGCTTTACCGAGGCAATGATTGATGAAATCAGTGCTTCCTACAATATTAATTCCAACCGAGTGTATAGCTGTGGAATGTCAAATGGAGGTTATATGAGTTTCAAATTGGCGTGTGAACTTAGCGATAGAATAGCTGCAATTGCATCGGTTACTGGTTCTATGACTCCTCAAATTTCTTCGGCATGTAACCCTTCCCATCCTACACCTGTCCTTCAATTACATGGAACAAGTGATCCAACTGTGCCCTATAACGGGAGCCCTACATGGACTTTATCCATTAATGATGTTATTGACTATTGGGTTGGTATTAATAATTGCAACACGACACCTATTATTACGATGATTGATGATAATGACCCCTCGGATGGCACCAATGTGGAACACTATGTATATTCCGGTGGGGACAATGGAGTAACTACAGAACATTTTAAGGTTTATAATGGAGAGCATGATTGGTTTGGGGTTTGGGGTAATATGGATATCAATTCAAGTATTGAAATATGGAAATTCTTTTCTAAGTATGACATGAATGGTTCTATGTTAAACATTGGAGACCTTTCAGATAATAATAACATTGAAATATTTCCAAATCCTGCTTTCGAAAACATTACTATTTCTCATTCTTTTGATGTGAATACTCCTTTTGATATTTTGGACGTTAGTGGTAAGGTTGTTTTTTCGGATGTATTAAGAGAAGCGAGTCAAGTTGTAGATGTTTCTAAATTGAAAAGCGGTATTTACTGGCTTTCATCGAATGAGATGAAATCGAAAATTGTAGTTCAATAGGGTTACAGACCTAAAATCTTTGCATCAATAAAAAAGCTTGAAGAAATCTCTATCTGGTGGTCAGATGTCATCAGTTCGTCAGTGATTGTATTTACCCTCAAACTAAATTCTGCTTTTTTGATATATTCTTTAAAATCTTCGCTTGATACATTTAAAGAGATTTGATTCCCAGCATTTTCTGGGACATTGTCTTCCCATGCAATTTCTACCTCGGGCAAATCCTGTGCATTCATATAAACAGATATCGATTCTAAAAAGCTAAAATCCGCGTTGTTTGGAGAACTTAAAGACAAGGTTAAAGAGGTTAACCGGATCTCTTCTATTAAGTCTTTTCGAGTGTCATTAATTTCAAAGGTTGATTCTGAGTTCGTCTCCATCTCAGGAGTTGATAAATTAATGGGAAGATTAATTCCAGTTGAAGATGGAATGATGATTTCATTATTAAAGTCCATATTAAACTGAGTAAATTGATCAATTTTTTTTACAAGAATTACTTAAAAGGATAATTAATGACAATAGTGTAAATGATTGTATGAGTTTTTTCATGAGTTACTCTAATTTTGAAAAGGTCGTATTTGTTTAATATAAAGTTGTCTCTCACTACCATAAATTTTAAATTCTAAGTCAAGTCCATAGTTGTAATAAGTTCCTTCCTTATTCTGATCATGAAATTTGCTGTAATAAGCCATTTTTATTTTTGATATTTCTTCCGTTAACAAAGTCACCTCTTTTGTAAGCATCACTTTATCTAAACTATCTGGAAGCATATTTGAATACGATAGGTATTCTACTATTTTCTTTTTCCCATAAAAGGAATCGTTTTTATCTGAATAGCAGATCATTTGTTCACAAGTAACCCCATCAGGAGGATTGACAACACTAGTTTCACCATATTGAGCATTAATGACAAATCCTCTATAATTATTTCTATATAAATTTTTCGTAATGACTACACCATTCGCAGTTTCGTTTGGAAATGAACGATGACAGAGAATACCCATAGCTATGGATTCTTGATTTATACCAAAGTATTCTCGCTCCATAAACGCTTTGTAATTCCAAGCACTCGCCCAAACTTTTTTGATTGCAAGTTCAATGCTCTTTTTTTGATTGTTCAAGATTCCTGTTTTAGAATCATATAAACCTGCTCCATTAAATCCATCTAAATCTTCAGCATTGGTAGAAGAACGAAATCGAACCCTAGTAAAACCATTCTTTTTTACTTGTTTTGAAACTTCTGATAGAAACCTTTGATCTAATTTGGATTCCATGATTTGTTGTCTGATATCACTTAAGAAATCTCTCACCATTTTGTCATCATACCCCTCCCCTTTTGAAGTAACAAATTGTGAAATTCGATCTTGTATACCGAATGTATTCATATGGTTTGAGTAGAAATAAAAAGGAATAGCGAAGGCAGCTTCTGGTGTTTTTGATGTCAATTCCAATTCCTTAACAAGTTTTACAAGCTCACCGAAATTAGCAGCCTTTCCCCCGACTATGTTGATTGAGTTTTTATTGATTAAATCAATAGGAAGAATAGATTGAATACTTGTGTCAGTATAAAGGGAAATGGATTGAATCGAATCTCGTTTGGTCTTCCAGTATTTATCCACGTCCGTCGTCTCGACATTGATGATTTCAAAAGAATCCTTATGTACTGTAAATCGAACACTTTTATTCTCAAATAATCTCAAAAGAGAATCTTTCCATGCATCTTTAAAAGCAATAACTGGCGTCCCTCTATTCTGACAAAGAATCGTGATGTGACTTAAAGGAGTTTGAAAATCTGTGGTTATCACGCCTGCTACTGGAGGCAGTTCTTTGGGGGTTCCATTGACAATCACTATATCAGTATATTTTACTTGAGCTGTTTCAATGTCTTTAGCATCAACAAAAACAAGATTACCGTATGCCTCTTTTTGATTTAAAATTTGTAGTGATTGACCTTCATAGATATCACTTGCGCTTATGGTTTCAATTCCGATGAGATTACTGGACAATACCAGCATTCTATTCGTATTTAAAAACAACTTAAGGTCTTTTGATAATTGAAAATTTTCAATGATTTTTTGATGAAATGTTTTAACCTGAGCTATCGAAATATTATCTGCTACTGAAAACTCTAAAGTGAAGATATTCTTTTTGTAGAACCTATTAATGGTCCCCATTAAATAAGCCCTTTTGTCATTAGTTGTATAATTGTTATAGTTGAATTTCCAACTATTCTTGTCGTAGCCGAGGTAATCCATACAGAAAGAAACATGGTAATTGTAGTAGTCGGAATTGATGAAATAAATACTGTCGTTTATAATGTCATAAAGCACTTTGACTGCATCTACTTCTCCAAACTTAGAAGTGTTTGGGTCCCCTTTCAATAAAGCATATTCATCCTCAGATGAAATCTGAGAAAGAAAATGTGTCGAATCCTGAGAAAAAGAATAGGTCGACATACAAATCAAAATAAAACTAAAAAAACGTCTCATAATTCATTTACACATCAAAATTAAAGCCAATTTACAACAAGTGTAAAACCTATATAATTTAATTCATTTATTTATATCCTTCTTGGTATTTAGGGCAATCAGACAACTCTTGAATGAGAACTGAATGATCTACTTCTTTCATCCACTCACACCCTTTTAAATATTTTTCGGTTATTTCAATTTCTGTCTGATGATCAGGTATCTCACCATTATTCTTTTTTTTAATTATTTCATCTACCGTTTTATGACAATCGCAAGCACTTCTTTCCGATTCGCAAGAATTAAATAATATAAGAAAGCAAAAAACGAAAAAACACTTTATCTGAATCATTTTTTTTATTGAATTATAAGGATAAAAAAAAACCCACAGTAAAATACCATGGGCTTCAATCAATTTTGCAGTAAATAAATACTAGCTATATTATTTTTTTGGCATTTCTGGCATTTCTGGCATTTCTGGCATTTCCATGTCCATATCCATGTCCATGTCCATTTCTGGCATATCCATTTCTGGCATGTCCATATCCTCGTCCATATTCATGTCAGCCCCATCTTGTTCTAAACAATCCATCATCATCGATTTTAAATCGTCAAGGGATTTTCCTGGAGAACAAGCCATAGCCTCTTCTTCTGATTGAGCAGCCTCCAGGCAATCACAAATATTTGACACTATAACGTCTCCTCCTGGAGCTGCTTCTCCTCCTGGAGCTGCGTCTCCTGCTTTCTTTTCATCACCACTTGCTTCTTCACTCGCGTCTCCGCAAGAAGCAAAACCAAATGCCACAATTGACATTGCAATAAATAACTTTTTCATAATTCTTATTTTTAATTAAGCCATAAATTTAATAAGAAAAAACATCATCTTCAAATAAAAAACCCACAGTAGAAACCATGGGGTAAAAATATTTAATAAAATGTATTATTCTGGACTTACTCGATCTTCTATTGCTTCAAGTCCTTGATCCATCATTTCTTCGGACATCATTTTTTCCATTAATTCTTTTTCGATTTTTTTGAATTCTTCCATTGAAGCACAATCCTCCGCTTCTTTATTAAGAGCATCTATTTCTTGAGGTGTTTTACCTTCTCCCATTGCCATACATGTTTTTTTGTCTTCAGCATATTTCAATTCCGCATCTTCGTCACTCATTCCATTCATAACATCTTTCATCATATTCAGTCTTGAATCAATACAATCACAAACGACTGAAGGAATAGCCTTTTGTGAGCTTCCTTCTGCTTTCTTCTTATCCCCACTCGCTTCTCCACTCGCTTCTCCACATGAAGTAAAACCTAATGCCACAACAGATAATACAATAAATAATTTTTTCATAATTCTAGTTTTTATTTTGACGAATACAGTCAAGATGACTGATTATATAATACAATTTGAAGCGAGTACTATTCATTCCTAAATATTTTAAATTTTGAATGATTAGCGATTTAAAAGTGATTATTTCTATTTTAGAGATTACAATAAATAATTTAGACCTATGAAGTTTTTGATTATCTCCTTTATTTGCCTTTTTGCATCAATTTCATCTATTGCACAAAATAATTTCCATTTAAGAAGTGAATTACATGAGGAACTAGGACCATTTTATCATGGCGTGGCATCTGGAGATCCGACAAGCGATGCTGTCATTATTTGGACTCGTGTAACACCAGATCCATTACCTCTTCCTAATGAGTTGGTTGAGGTGAATTGGGAAATTGCGACAGATTTGAATATGCTCGATGTTGTGAATTCCGGCACTGCTTATACTTCGGATGCTCGTGATTATACAGTCAAAATCGACGTTAATGGCTTGGTGCCATACACTTGCTACTATTACAAATTTGATTATGCAGGGATTTCATCTTTGACAGGTAGAACCAAAACTGCCCCAATCGACGATATTGACAGTTTACGCTTTGCAGTGGTTTCATGTTCAGATTATGCTGCTGGCTATTTTAATGCCTATGCTTCTATTGTAGAAAGAGATGATATTGACGCCGTTATTCATTTAGGAGATTACTTATATGAATATACTGCAGTTGCTGGTGTTGATGGTCGTACAGTAGAGCCTGAAAATGAAATCATTTCGTTGAGTGACTACCGAACAAGACACTCTCATTATAAACTTGATGAAGATTTGCGTAACCTACACCAACAATTCCCAATTATCAGTGTTTGGGATGACCATGAATCTGCAAATGACTCATGGAAAGGCGGTGCGCAAAACCACAACTCATCGACAGAAGGATTGTGGGAAAACAGAAAATCCAGCTCGAAACAAGCCTACTTTGAATGGATGCCTATACGCCAAAACACAGAGGATTCTCTTCGATTGTATAGAGAAATCCAATATGGAGATTTATTAAACCTTTATATGTGCGACACACGACTAGAAGGTAGAGATGAGCAAGTGGGTGCCACAAGCTCGGAGATTAACGACACAAATAGGCGATTACTCGGAGAGGATCAATACAATTGGTTGTTGGAAGGGTTACAAAATAGTTCCAGTCGGTGGAATATTCTTGGTCAGCAAGTCATGATGGCTCCATTAGAGGTTTTTGGCCTTGTCTTAAATCCAGATCAATGGGATGGTTACCCCGCAGAACGAAACAGATTTTACGGGGACATTCTTAGTAATAACATCAACAACTTGGTTGTTTTGACAGGAGATATTCATACTTCATGGGCGAACAATCTACCCGGCGAAAATTATGATGCATCAACAGGATCAGGCAGTATGGGAGTTGAATTTGTAATTACCAGTGTCACTTCCGTTGGTTTCCCTTTTTCTTTGCCTAATGAAATAATTACTGCTGCCAATCCACATATACAATGGTCTAATCTTGATCAAAGAGGGTATCTACTTCTAGACGTAAATAAAGATAGGGTTCAAGCAGACTGGATGCTTTGCGAAAGTGTGTTTTCTTCCAATACTGATGTGAGTAGAGCAAAAAGCTATTTTGTTAATGATGGTGAAACATTCTTAAATGAGATAAGTGAAGCGTCAGAAAGAGACGATGAAGCATGTGTTCAAGCTCCTATTTTTGATGAAGATCTAAGTGTTTTTGAAATACCCGAGAACAACATCATTATGCTTGGAGTTTACCCCAATCCATTTGAGAAAGAAATAACCATACAATACAATTCCGTTGGAACCGACAAAGTAAAGCTTATTATTTCCACCCTTGAAGGAAAAGAAATGAGTTCTTTTGATTTTGCACCAAAAAAAGGATTGAACTATTTAAAAATTGATGGTCAACCCCTTATCAAAGGAAGTTACATATTGAAAATTGTAGATAGCGGAGGTGTTTTGAGTAAAAAAATAATCAGGTTATAAACCTCTACCTAAGCAATGTAACGTGACCGGTTAATTCTTTTCTTTCGTTGGAGTTTTGGTCATGGTAGGTTATCTTCCAAATATAAACGCCTTCTTGGGCTTGATTCGCATTACCCCCATACGATCCATCCCATCCAAAATCAATATTATTGGACTCAAAAACCTGTTCTCCCCATCGGTTGTATATTTTCATGGAGTAACTAAACATTTGAAAACCAGGAATAACCGTTGGAACAAATTCTTGATTGTGTTCATCTCCATCAGGGGTAAATGTATTCGGGACAAAAACAGTTCCTACCTCGTTTGATAGCAAAGTGATAGAATAGCTGTCGTAACATCCTTCATTATTAAAAGCGGTTAATGTTATTAAATATCCTGCATCATTTACATTGAAATTTTGACTTGGATTGATTAAATCACTATTTGTTCCGTTTCCAAAATCCCAAAAATAAGAATCTGCATATTCTGAGGTGTTGATAAAGTTAATGGCTTCTTGATCATTAGAAATCACGCTCGGATTCATTGAGAATGAGGCAATTGGAGACGGTGTAGCACAAATAGCACCTAAAACACTTGTTGTTTGTTCACATCCCGAACTGCTCGTTAAAACAAGCTCTACATCCACACATCCCTGCTGCACTAATGTCAGCTGACTCGATTGAGAAGTAGAAAAACCGACACCATCTACCAGCCAGTTAGTAGATACATTGGGTATGTCATGAATTAAGTCTACGGTTAATGGTAGGCAACCGATAGTGTCACTTAAAGTTATATTTGGTTCTTGCGTAAATGCATTGCTGATTTCAAAAACAGATGAGGATAGCGCACATAATCCTGTTGTTGTCGTTACCACGTAGCTCCCTGGCACCGAAACGTTAATGTTTTGATTTGTTTCCCCAGGAATATCTACTCCATTCAAGCTCCATTGGTAAGTGTCTGCTGAAGTACTAGAGAGCTCAATGGTATTTCCGTTACAAAGAGTTGTTGCTCCAGTTATTGAAGTTATTTCAGTGACAATTTCTGATAGAATAAAGTCTTGTGAGCTTGACGTACAAGATCCACTAGCCGTCGTTAATTCGAAGTCATCAAACCACAATGAGTATTGAGCAGCTCCCCCCGATAGAACACCAAAGCTATGATTCCCTGGAGTCATTGTTACTGAAAAACAATGTTGAGTCCAAACGGTATTCGTAGGAACCAAAATGTCTGGACCTACCTGAACACCATCAAGAGCCAATGAAAAATGAGAGTTTGCTGTATTTTGTCCAGACGCTCCTGCTCCTTGTGGACCAGCATACCAAACACAAATATTTACCGTTTCTCCTCCCAAAAATGGAAAGGGGTTGGTTTGTAGGTTGTCTGCACCAGCATAAAAATACACATAACCAGTGCCAACATGAGCACCTAATGAATTTGTGAAATTAGTCGTGCCTCCAACACATCCTTGATCTCCAACTGTATACACAGGATGAATTCCATCGAATACCTGCCCTGCATCATTTGCACAAATATAATCAGTTGGACTACCACAACTCGTTCCCGGTCCCAATTCAAAATCCGAATTTGTATTTAAAGGTCCAGAACCTCCTGTTCCTATGGTGGTCGTAACCGCATATGTTCCCGAATTTGTAGCAGTATATGATTGATTGATTGCACCAGGTATATCAACCCCATTTAAGCTCCATTGGTAGGCATCTGCTGGACTTGATGTTAAATCCAAAGTACTTCCAGGACAAAGGATTGTACTATTACCCACGCTTGTTATTGTTGGGATTGTTTCTGTAATAATAAAATCAAGAGATGTTGAGGAACAGCT